>DASSJW010000050.1:0-5708 GCA_035690995.1 Xanthobacteraceae bacterium | reverse complement strand
TGCGGTGACCACCGCCGGTGATGTGCTGGGAGTGCTCGATACGCGGCAGATGTTTGCGCGGCTCTCGCCCAGCGTCTTGTTCAACGAGATCGTGGCGGTCGTGCTCGACCCTTCGGTGCGCTCGACCCAGCAATCGATGCTCGCCGCCATGGGATTGGCGTTGATCGAGCGGGGCGCCATCCCCGATGCGCCGATTCCGCTGCTGCAAAGCGTGCTGATCGTGTGGCCGCAGATCGTCGGGCTGGTAGCCGGAACGATCCTGCTCTTCGTTATCGGCTACATCGTGTTCCAGCGCCAGGAAGTGCGGGCCTGAGCCTCGCAGGTTCGAACCGGCCGGACCTTGGGCGCGCTTGCTGTGCGAAGAAAAGAAAAGGACGAGGGCTCTGCCCTCGTCCTTTTCCATTACGCGACGACTTGGTGACGCCGGCTCAACGCGGCGATGGATTGGACTTCGAGCCGCCGGTGTTGCCGCTGGGATTGCGTTCGACCGCCTGGCCGTTGCCGCCGGCCGACTCATCCTGCTTCCTCACGCTGCCGGGGTTGCCAGACTGCATGCCGCCCGCTCCCACGGTGGGGGAGGGGTTGGTCTTCGAGCCGACTGGTGCGCCGCTCGGGTTGCGCTCGACCGCCTGGTTGTTGCCGCCGGCCTGCTCGTCCATCTTCTGCGATGGCGTCTGCTGCGCGCTCGCGACTGAAATGCCGCCGATGAGCGCCGCGGTTGCCAGCAGGGTTGTGATTGTTTTCATGTTGTCTCCTCCTGTATCGAGAACTCCCGCATCCGAGACGCTCTCATCATCTGTCATTTCTGCATCTGTCACTGACTGTTCTGGGCCGACCGCCGCGTCACCTGGTCGCTGCGAACCGATGTGAACGGCCACCGCTGTCAAGTCTTGGCTGCATGGTTTGTTCCCGACTTCACCCCAGTGTGACGGGGCGATGGCCTTCGCTGCGATGGCCCCAGCCGAGACGACGAAAAAAAGGGCGGCCTTCAGGCCGCCCCTTCTTTTCACCGCGCGAACAACGTCAGACCGCAATCACCGCAACGATCCTGTGATTGCTGTCGACGATGATAATCTCGTCGTTGACGACGAAGTACATATGCCCGCGCCATTCCGGGTAGATCTCGATCAGCGTCGACGGCACCGCAACAACGCGCACGCTGGTCGGCACCGTGGTTCCGACGCTCACGTTGAAGTTGACGTTGGTGGCGCGCGGAACGTTGCCGCCGGACAGGACGGTTTTTCTGATCGTGGTTCGCTGCTCAGTGGTCAGAGTCTTAGAGCCCTGCTGAGCCTGGCCCTGCGTTGCCTGCCCATTCTGCTGACGCTGCGGCGACTGCGCCTGGGTGGGGCTCTGCTGATCGCGCACGCCCTTCTGCTCGGCTCTGCTCGGGGCGGCTTGATCGCGCTGTTGCGCCTGACCCGTGGTGTCCTTCTGCATCGGCTCCTTCTGCCCTTGCTGCGACTGGACGCCGCGCTGGCTCGGGCTGCTTTGCGGAGATTGGCGCTCCTGTCCCGCAGCGCCACCCTGACTTTGCGCGCTCGGGGCTGCGCCGGATTGCCCGCCGCTTTGGGTGTTTTGGGCTGATGCCAAGCCAATTCCCGCCAATAGCACCGCGGTGCTGACGAGTAGTGTGCTCCTCATGGAATGGTCCTCTCTGATGTCCCTGTGCACCGAGCAATCGGCTCAGGAAAAACGAGCGAACCACTGCGCAGTTCCCCCCGTCGCAAAGCATTTGATGCGACAGCCAGGGGCTTGTTCTCCCTTAAGGAGCGTTCATCATGCAGAATTCCGAGTCCGACCTTGCAGGCGTGCTCAAGTTCCTTCGGAACGGCGTCGTGCCGTTGGTGTTTTCTTCAACAGATCACAGAATGGGACGCGAACGATGACTTACCGAACCTATAGCGGTCCGCGCGGATCGCAGGCGATCGCTCCCCTGGACAAGGACCGATTGCTCTACAAGGAGTTCGATACGCTAGATGCGGCGCTGGCGTGGGCGCGCCATGTCAATGATAGCGGCCGCGTCGCGCTGCTGATCGAAGGCGACGACGGGACCTGCCTGGGGAAACAGGACATCGCCGGCGCATTGCACCATCGCGAGGCTCCGCCCCGCTGAGCGCAGGCTTCGGCCGCGTCAGGCAGTCGACACTTGTCGCTCCGCGATCGGATCAGCCGGTGATCTTCTTCCATCCGGCGCGAGTAACCGCGCTGACCTCGTCGAAGTTCTTGGCGACGACGTCCCAGTTCACCATGGGCTTGGCGCCCGCGCCGGCTGCGGTGTCGGCGATATAGGCCCCGCCCACGGTGAGCGCAGCTCCCAGGATGATGCCGAGAATGAGACGCATTGGAATCCCCCCTGCGGTTCCCGCCGCGACGCCGCCTAGGCCAGGAACGCGGCGCCATTGTGTTGGGGGGGGGCGGGCGCGGGGAGAGCGCCAGGCGACGCTCCGCCAAGCGGTGGCCCGGAGGCAGGAAGGACGGCCGGATTGCATCCGGCGAGGCCGGATTTGCCATATTGGCGCATGCCCGCCATGAGCCACGGCCAGGAGCGCTCGGTCGACATCAAATGTCCGCCACAAGCCATTGAAAAGTAATGCTATTATATATTCGCCTTTGGGCGCGGGCGTGGCCTCCTCAAAAGAGGAATTTTTGAGGCAATCGCGGATTTCGCTGCTATATTCCGCCGCGATCGAGGGGAAGGACCGTCAAAAGGAGCACGTCCGTGCAGTTGGAGTTCAGGAGATCCGCGTTGAAAGAACACAAGTTTCAGATCGGCCAGACCGTTTATTTCACCTCCCGGCCGATCGGCCATATGGCTGCCAATAGTACCTATCAGGTTGTACGGCTGCTTCCCTCCGACGGAGCCGACTATCAGTATCGAATCAAGAACGCGAACGAGGCGTTCGAGCGGGTGGCCCGGGAAAGCCAGCTCGAATATTCCCGCTGACGTAGTTCGACGCGAGCCGGACGAGGGGTGGTCGGCGCCGCCCCCCTCCGCCACTGTCCATCATCGGGGTGGCTGATCATGCTCGACGGCGTTGGAGGATCGGCAACGGGCTTGGACGCGACCGGCGCGGTGTCGTCGCTGCCCCTTTGGCTAGCCGCGGCGGTGGTCACCCTCGTGATTGTCGCCGGCATGATCGCGTTCATGCGCGACGGGATCGATGGCGTCAGTGCGCCGCTGATGCAGGGCGCCCTCGTATTGATGGTCGCTCTCGCAGGATGGTGGACGCTCGACTACTTCGCTCGCCGTGATGTTCTGGCCGAACGCCGGGTGCTCGATGCACGCGCGTTGGAACTGGCCACCCGGGCCATGGCGCCCGGCTCGGCTTTGGCCTGCCTCGATTCGATTGCCGGCGAGGTGCTCGAAGACGCGTGCGAGAAGGCGCTCTTTGCCACTCCGGAAGCCACCGCCGCCGCCGTTTCCTATATTGCCGCGCAACTTTCGCTCCTGGCCTCCGCGGGCGACAACGCTCGTCGCGCCGTTCCGAATTCGGCCATGTCGCAACTGCGCCGGGCGATCGAGGCCGATCCCTTTGGCGTGGTCGCGCACGTGCTCGCAGTCCGCGATGGCTGCACGCCGGCCCACTGCGGCCTATTCGCCTTGCTGCAGGACCCCAGCCGGGTGAGCGCAAATATTGCGGGGCGCGCCTTCGAAGCGCGCCTCAAGAGCTATGCGGCGGCCTGGCCGGCATCCAGCCGCCGCCCGGTGGCGAGCAACGCGCCACCCGCGGCCGCGCCCCAGCCCGCCGCGGCGCCGGGTCCGCGTGTGCCGAACAACCTTTACTTTCCATCCGCGTCCTCGATTCCGCCGGTCAACATCATGACCGCCGAGCCGGCGGCGCCGCCGCCCCATGACACCACCGGCGCCGCTGAGACGCCGGGTTCGCCCCGCAAGCCGACGTCGGCCGCTCCGCCGGCGCGACAGCCCCCGAGTTCCGCCGCGGCACCCGCGCGTTCTCCGCCCACCTCCCTGGCGCCCGCGCAATAGACGAAGCTCTCCTGAGGATAAGGCTCGCTCACGCGTAGCAACGCGTGCCGTGCCCTTGCTATGATTTCGAGCAAAGGAACGCGCGCCGTTGCAATGCAATGGGGCTCGCTCCGATACCGGATCTGTCTTTGCGTTCGCTGCGGCGAGAGGCGCCACTTGCCTCTGCCGGAACGCCGAAAAGTGCGGCAATCACCGTGGCCTTGCATCTCATCAAGCTTTGCGTCGGTTGTGACTCGGTCCAGGAGCTCGAGGACTGGATTCGGGAGAAACTCAGGGATCGCAAGAAGCGCGGGCTCTCGCGCGAGCACATGCACAGGACCCGGATGGTGCCCAAGCGCGCCGACGAACTGCGCGACGGGGGCTCGCTCTATTGGGTGATCCGCGGCGAGGTGATGTGTCGGCAACGCCTCCTCGACGTGCGCCCATTCGTGGACAAGGGCGGGATCGGCCGCTGCCATCTGGTGCTGGAGCCGAAGCTCGTTCTGGTCGAGCCCAGAGCCTGGCGGGCGTTCCAGGGCTGGCGCTACCTCGGAGACAAGGATGTCCCGCGCGACCTCGACCGCGCAGCTCCCGGCGCCCGTAACATGCCCGAGACGTTGCGTCGGGAGCTGAGGGAGCTCGGTCTCCTGTAAGCCCGCTCGTGCGACTGGGCTGGGCGCCGCGCGCGGTTGCGGGGTCGTGGGATGCCACCAGCCGTTCCCCCTGTGTTAGAGTGAACGCAAGCCGCGAAGACGGCGAGCACGAACAAGCTCGGTTCATCCGACTGGGCCCATTCGAATGGCCGGCCTCGGGCAAACCCCGAAGTCGGATGTGGGAGGAATCAGATGCAACGTCGACACGTGACGATCGCACTCGCCGCGGCCGGTCTGCTCGCATTCGCGGCAGCGGGTGCGCGCGCGCAAGAGGTGGTCAAGATCGGAATGAGCTTTTCCATGACCGGCGCCGGTTTCAACGCCGCGGGCCGGCAGGCCGCGGCTGGCGCGCGCCTTTATGTGCAGCAGCACGGCAACATGGTCGCCGGCAAGAAAATCGAAATGATCCTGCGCGATGACGCCGGCGTAGCCGACAATGCCCGCCGCCTCGTTCAGGAAATGATCGTCAACGACAAGGTGCAGATTATCGGCGGCGGCATCACGCCGACCGCGCTCGCCTATGGTCAGCTCGTGACCCAGGCGAAGATGCCGACCGTGGTCATGATCTCGGGAGCCTCGGTCACGACGACCGCATCGCCTTACTTCGTGCGCACCAGTTTCATCCTGGCGCAGTCGTCCTGGATCATGGGCGAGTGGGCGGCGAAGAACGGCAGCAAGAGGGTGGTGACCCTGGTCAACGAGTGGGCCCCGGGCACCGAAGCTGAGACCGCGTTCAAGCAGCGCTTCACCGAGCTGGGCGGGCAGATCGTGGAATCGATCCGCATTCCGCTCGCCAACCCCGATTTCGCGCCGTTCCTGCAGCGAATCCGCGACATCAATCCGGATACCGCGTTCATCTATTTCCCCGGCACGCAGGCCGGCATCTTCGCCAAGCAGTTCGCCGAGCGCGGCCTTGCCAACTCCGGGATCAAGATCATCGGACCGGGCGACCTCACCGATGACGACGAGCTCAACACCATGGGTGATCAGATGCTCGGCATGGTGACGGCGCACGACTACTCCGCCGCCCACGACTCCGCCTTGAACAAGAAATATGTCGAGGATTTCAAGAAGGCGAACAACTT
>DASSJW010000049.1:0-7428 GCA_035690995.1 Xanthobacteraceae bacterium | reverse complement strand
CCGTCGCGCGCCGCCCCTGCTTCCGAACCGGCACGCAGTCCGGCGCGGAACGCGCAGCAACGCCGATAGTCTGGGCAGGGAGCAGGCGTTAGTCCGCATCGTGACGGGGCGCAGTCGCGATGAACGCGGACGCGCCGGGCACATCCGAGCACGAATGGAGTTGGTCCCGGACGTTTGCCTCGCTTGACACCGTCCGTAGCTGCCTTAAATGCTGGCCTCGGTGCGGGCGCTTAGCTCAGCGGGAGAGCGTTCCCTTCACACGGGAGAGGTCGTAGGTTCAATCCCTACAGCGCCCACCATCGCTCCCTGCAACGCTCCGCGCGCGCTGTTGTGTGCGAAAGGCCCTCCGCGCAGCGGACAGTGAACGGGTGCAGCCTGAGTTCAGCACGCCCACATCCCGATATCTTTCGCGCTTCGGGCGCCGGCGCGCGGCAAAGCCACCGAGGTCTCAGCCGCCATACCTAAGCGCGACTCGCAGCCAGTCGCTACAAGCCATCCGCCCCTTGCGGGCACAAAGCTCAGTGCAAACAAATCGGAGAGCATTCGACTCCGGAAGCGACCAGCGCGCACTGATCAACATCAGTCGAATCGTCTATTGCGCCGCGCAGTGCAATCGATTGAGAGACTGGCAAAACCCGCCAGCAGAAAACCTTGCAGCCAGTGCCGCATGGCGAGCCAATGCTTTTGGTTTCTGGAGTCGCTGGGGAAACTTGGTGAGCGAGGCCGCGGACAGGTTCACCTATTCATCTGGTCAATCTCGCCGGTGCGACGACATTGCCCGGGCAGGCTGCGTCCGCGTCGAAGCGCGCATTCTGGCAGGAACTCATTTGCGTTTGCGGCGGGATTTCTTCGCCACTGGCCCCTTACGCGCGACTGCCAACTTGTTGATGGCGAACTCGTCGATCTTGCGACCTTCCTTCATCAGCGCCGTGAGCCATCGCGGCCGAGCACCGCGACCGGCCCAGGTTTCGCCGCCGGGTCCGCGGTATTTCGGCGCGACCTTTCGCCCTTTCATCGCTGAGCGCCGGCCGGATGAACCCCAGCCGCGCGCATGACCGCCGGCACTGCTTTCAAGGCCTAGGCGAGAAAGCTGCTGTTCAAGTTCGCTTCGTTTCTGGCCCAGCCTCTTGTCAATTTCGGCGCGAAGCGCAAGCAGCGCATCGACGTCCATGCCCCTTAAATTGATCGTAGGCATAACAATCTCCCGTTCGTAGCGAGTTACGGTTTGATAGAGCTATCCAACTGAAACGCAAGCACGCCAAAGTGGCACGGAAATGAGGGACATACTTACTCCGATGCGCGATCGGGCTCCAACCCCACAGCGATACCATTGTCGTGCCGGCTTTCATGGCGTGGTATCGTCGCCTCGCTGCTCCAGCTAGGGAGGGAGACTTGCAGCGACGCAGCTTCATAGCGGGCACGGCGGCTTCGCTCACCGCCGCCGTCGTGCCACGTGCGGCACGCGCCAATGTTCCCGCGCCCTATAGTTGGGACCTGCAGCCTCCGACCACCAGCCGCGAAGCTTTCATCAAATGGGCGGTGGAGAATCGCGGCGAGAATCCAAGGATCCTTGCGGCGCGCTGGGACCGCTTCGTTTTCCTGCGTGCAAACAACGATTTCATAAATGCACGCAACGGCCGGGCCTTTCTGTTGACGCCGCGCGACGAATTCGTGCTCAAGAGGGATATCGGACGCGCCTACGAGCGGGACTTCCACGATATCGGCTGGGGCGTGACCATTTCAGGGCCGCTCGTGGTGAGCCGAATGACCTCGACCATCGATGTGCAAATGGGCGAGAAGGTGCTCGAGATCGGTACTGGCTCGGGCAACCAGTCGGCCTATCTGTCCAATCTCACGGACAAAGTCTGGACGATTGAAATCATCAAGCCGTTGGCGGAACGCACCCGCGGCATTTACGACGATCTTATCGCGCGCGGTTATACCGAGTATAAATCGATCAACACTAAGAATGCCGATGGTTATTATGGCTGGGAGGACGCCGCGCCGTTCGACAAGATCATTGTCACCTGCGGCATCGATCACATCCCGCCGCCACTGCTCCGCCAGTTGCGGCCGAACGGCATCATGGTGATTCCGGTCGGCCCGCCGGGTCAGCACGTCATCTTGAAGGTGGTGAAGCAGCAGGGTGCCGACGGATCGATCCGCGTCGCGCGCTCCAATGTTTACAACAAGGTCGTCCCGTTCGTGGCGTTTACCAAGCTCGATGGCGAGGCCATCAAAGGCACCCATAACGGTAGCCGATAAGACCTCAAAGCCGGTTCAAACCTCCACATTAACCTTTCTGTTCGCCTGCATGAGTACGACACGGCGGCCGCTGTCTGGCTGCTCGCCTCTCGGCGGGCGTGCGGTACGATAATCCTCCAGTAGGGACAGCAAGCATGCCGAGACTCGCGCCGACAGCGGCTTTTCGGCAACACCGCACCGCAAATCTGCGCGCGAGCCGGCGCGAACCGTCGACACCCATCCTGTAGCTTGTAGACTTCTAAGTTCCGCCTGAAGGGAATCGACCCCAACATCTAGTACTCAATCACACGAGGTCTTGCGATGCTTGCGCGCTTCCTCGCCGGCGCCGTGTGCGCGGCCGGCATCCTCGCTGCAGTCTGCACTCCCGCTGCCGCCCAGGCATATGGCTCGGACGGGCGCTCGTTTTTCTCCAGCATGTTCGGCTCGTCGACCGGGCGCACCGTCGTGAGCTATCCGGGCAGCCAGAAGCCCGGCACCATCGTGATCAACACCCGGGACCGCCGACTTTATCTGGTGCTCGGTAACGGCCAAGCCTTGAGCTACGGCATCGGCGTTGGCCGCGTTGGCTTCACCTGGAGCGGCGTCACCCGGGTCAGCGCCAAGCGCGAGTGGCCGGACTGGACGCCGCCCACGCAGATGCGCCAACGCCGGCCCGACCTGCCGCGCCACATGGCTGGCGGTCTCGCCAACCCGCTCGGCGCGCGGGCGATGTATCTCGGCTCCAGCCTGTACCGCATCCATGGTTCGAACGAGCCGGAGACGATCGGCCAAGCGGTGTCGTCGGGCTGCTTCCGCCTGACCAACGATGATGTGATCGATCTCTACAGCCGGGTTCGCGTCGGGGCGACGGTTATCGTTCAGCAATAGCAAACGACGGAGGACAGAGGACAGGCGGCGAACCACCGTTCTGTCCTCTTCTTCCTCCGCGCGTCAGCGTTTCAGGCCCTTGCCGGCAAGGTCGTCGAGATAGTCTTTCCAATAGGCCTCCCGGTTCCGCCCGAGCGCAAGCAGGTAGTCCCAGCTATAGATGCCGGTCGAGTGCATGTCGTCGAAGACCAGACGCACCGCGTAGTTACCGATCGGCTTGACCTCCAGGATGGCGACATTCGCCTTGCCGGCGACGGTCTTGCGCTCGTCGGGAGAATGGCCCTGAACCTCGGCGCTGGGACTCTTGACGCGGAGGTATTCGGCTCCGAGCTCGAACGTCTCGCCGCTGTCGAAGACAATGGTCAGCGCCTTGCCTCCCTTGCTCAGGCGCAGCTCCGTCGGCCACGGTTTTGACGCTGCGTCGGTCATGTCGATCTCCCCGGGGCGTGAGCAAATCCTGCTGGCGCCCCTGCAGGCGTGCGAAAATGTCATAGCTCGCCGGACAGCTCCGCGCCACCGTCAGGCCTGGACATTGCGGGCCGCCGTGCCCGCCGCCATGATGATGACCCGAAGTTGCGGCACGCATCGTGTCATGAAGGTTACCGCCGCCCTCACCGTCTTCGTTCTTGCCGCCACGGCGATCGTTGCGGCGGCGGCGGAACATCACGAGATCAGCAGCCGGCGCGCCACCGAGCGCAAGGCGTTTAGCGACGCCGAGATTACCGACGGTTTCTTCAAGACCGCTTTCGGCGCCGAATTGCATCTCGCCGGAGCGGTGAACCGTATTCGCAAATTCGATAGCCCGGTGCGGGTGTTTGTGGAGAACCATGCCCGGCCCGACCGCGGCGCCCAGGTCCGTCAAGTGGTCGAGGACATCCGCACGCGCATTCAACATCTCGACATCGCCATGACCGAGACGGTCGCGGAAGCGAACGTGGTAGTTACCCTCGTGCGCGACCGGGATCTGCCTCGCGCCATCAACAAGATCTATGGACCCGACCGCGCACAGCTCATCCAGCGCTCGCTCGTTCCGCAATGCCTCGCCAGCTTCCGAAAGGACGAGAGCTTCCGCATCACGCATTCGGATGTCATCGTCGTCGCCGACTCGGGCGATTTCATCTTCTACGATTGCGTCTACGAAGAACTGCTGCAGGCGCTCGGGCCGATCAATGACACCAGCCTCGTGCCCTGGACGATGTTCAACGACAACGTCCAGATGGGCTTCTTCGATATCTACGACCAATACATTCTCAACGTGCTTTACGATCCGCGCATCCGGCCCGGGATGAACATGGAAGAGGTGCGCGCGGTGTTGCCGCAAATCATGCCCGCGGTGCGGGCCTGGGTCGCGCGCGTCAACGAACTCGAACCGTAGTTGGTCGTGCGCAAGTCGGGCTCGCCGACTTGCGTTCCGACCCGGGCGACCATTGCGCTCGTTTGCCGACGGCTGCCTCAAGCTCCAGTCGGGCGATGGCCAATTCCATCCGACCGCTCCGGCGGCGGCTCGACGTGAAAATCGATCACGCAGACACCGCCTGATTTGAGCACGGCGACCCCCTTGGCGATTGCCGCCTTCACCTCGGTGGCGGTCCGGACCGGCCCAATCCCGACGGCACCCTGCGCTTCGGCAAGCTTGGCGATATTGGGCGCCGGATCTTCCATGCGCAATCCGATCCAGCGGTTCTTGACTTCGCGTCCGCGCGTGCGCGCGACCGTCTCCTGGTGCAGCTCGTCATTGAAATAGGAGCGGTTGTTGTTGATCAGGACGAGCAGCGGGATGCGATGGCGCACCGCGGTCCAGATCGCCGTGGCGCCCATGCAGAAATCGCCGTCGCCGAGCATCGAGATGGCGTGACGACCGAGGCTTTGCAGCGCGAGCGCCGCGCCGACCGAAAGACCCGGCCCGGACCCCAGCCCTCCGCCGCCGTCCTTGCCGAGATAGGCGAGGCCGTTCTGAAACGGCCAGATATCGATTGGCCAGCCGCGGCCGAGCGTACAGAAGCTCACGTTTTCGGGATCGTTGAATTCCGCACGCAGCGTCGAAGCGATGTGCTCCATGGTGATGCCGTGCCCGTCGGTCGCCCTGGGCTTTGCCGGCGGGCGGGCCTTCCACGGCTCCCGCCGGCGGTCGGACCCCAACGCCTCCAGCAAGTCTGCGACGGCGGCATCACCGGTCGTCGCCATCGATATGTCCACGGCGGGAAGCGCCTGATATTCCATGTTGGCGCCGGTATGCAGGTTTTGGTCAAGCGTGGCGGCGATGATCTTGGCCGACACCTTTCCCACCGAACGGGCCTGCCGCAACGCGCCGCCGAGATCGATCCAGTCCAGCGCCAGGATGACGTCCGCCTCGCAGAGAAGCTCGCGGGCCGGTTTGGGGAGAACGTTGAAGGGCGGCAGATAGTGCGCCGGATGGTCGGTCGGAAACATCGCGCCCTGCTTGAGGTCGCTCACCACGCAGGCGCCGAGCCGCTCGGCAAGGCGGATGCGCGATTGCCAGCATTCCGGCTTACGCGAGCCGCGTCCGAACATGATCACCGGCCGCTCGGCGCGCGCGAGCAGGGCCACGGCCTGATCAATCGCCCGCTTGCCTGGCCGCGAGGGTTCGGCCGGCACGAAGCGGGATATGTCGGGCCACTCCGGCGCCTTGTCGAGCCGGGATTCCTGCAATCCGGCATCGAGACAGATATAGACTGGAGCGGTCGGCGCCGTGCGCGTCGCGATATTGGCGCGGCACATGGATTCCACCAGCGCCTGCGGCGATGATGGCTGGTCATCCCACTTGATGATCGAGCGGATAAAGGCGCCTTGATCGCGCGAGGTATGGATCCAGTCGATCCAGGGGCGGCGCTTTTCGGCATCGAGCGGGCCGGTCGCGCCCAGCACGATCATGGGTACCCGATCGCACCAGGCATTGAACAAGCTCATCATGCCGTGCAGCAGCCCGACATTGCTGTGCAATACGCAAGCCATGGGCTCGCCGGTCGCCTTGGCGTAGCCATGCGCGATGGCGACCGAATGATCCTCGTGCAGGCAAAGCAGGATGCCCGGCCGCTCATTGCCGAGATGGTTGACGAGGCTGTCATGCAACCCGCGATAACTCGCGCCCGGGTTGAGGCTGATATAGGGAATGCCCAGGCGGCGTAGCATTTGCGCGGCAACGTCGCTGCCCCAGGCGACAGTCTCGTCGGGTTTTCCTTCAATCCGGTCCAATTGCATCATTCACCACCTTGTTAAACCCCAGGCGAAGCCCGCCGCGTGCCCGATCTGATCCATCGCGCCATGCCGGCCGCATGACGCACCATCCGGTGCGGCCCGTCAAAAGTACCGCACTCGGGTAAGGCCCGGCACCGCGCCAAACGGCTTTCCCATCAACAGATCTTCTGCTTACATGACAAACAAAATAAGTGAAGCCGGGCGCCATGACGTCCGCAGGTCGGTCGTCACAAAGAGCTCGGGGAGGGGCGGACAGTCAGATGCGAACCCAATTTGGCGTGATGCACGCTTTCATTCCGATGTCCTGATCGGGCCCTGCAAAGCAGAATGCAGGGTCGAGCGCGGGTGCGCGAGACGCATTCGTCGCTGGCTCGCGCGCGCGTGACGGGATATCGCGGAAAGGGCGGATGAGATGGAAAGTATCGTGGGGGAGTTCGGCTTCATGGCCGCCTCCGCGGGCAAGGCCTTCGTGACGCTGATGGAGCCCCACCGGCTGATGTTCCTGGGGCTCGGCTGCATCATGGGCCTGGTGCTCGGCATCATTCCGGGGATCGGCGGTCTTACGGGAACGGCGATGCTGCTGCCGTTCACGTTCAATATGGACCCCTACTCGGCGTTCGCGATGCTGCTCGGTCTCGGCGCGACGACCGCAACCGGCGACCCCATTCCAGCGATTCTGTTCGGCGTGCCCGGAGGTGCCGCCTCCGCGGCGACTGTTCTCGACGGCTACCCGATGGCCAAACGGGGCGAGGCGGGCCGCGCACTCAGCGCCGCCTACATGTCGTCCCTCATGGGCGGCATCTTCGGCGCGCTGTTGCTGGCGATCAGCATCCCGATCCTGCGCCCGGTCATGCTGTTCATCGGATCGCCGGAGCTGCTGGCCTTTTCGATCCTCGGCATATCCATGGTCGCTGTCCTGTCCGGCAACGCGCCGTTACGTGGCGTCACCGTGGGCTGCCTCGGCGTCATGATCGCGATGATCGGCACCGATCCGCAAACAGGAACGCTGCGCTGGACCATGGATAGTCTCTATCTGTGGGACGGCTTGCCGCTGACGCCGCTCCTGCTTGGCGTATTTGC
>DASSJW010000048.1:0-5455 GCA_035690995.1 Xanthobacteraceae bacterium | reverse complement strand
GCGGCGCTCCCCGCGTTGGCGGCGATGGCATCGATGGCATGGGCATAGGACGCGAAATAGCGCTCGGCGTCGGCGGCCGTGCGCGCACCCTCGCCCAGCATGTCGAAGGAATAGCGCGCCGACCGCTCCGTGCGGGCCCGATCGAGCGCGCTCTCGATCGTTTGGCCGAGAACAAAATGCGAAGCGAGGAGCCGCATCGCCTGGCGCGTCGCCGCCCGCACGGCCGGAAGGCCCAGACGCTTGAGCAGACTCTCCAGAATCGTGTCCGGCGTCTCCCCGGGTTGGATGATGCGAGCGGTGATCCCCAGCGTCCAGGCCGAGGCCGAGACCAGGAGTGCGCTCGATTTGACGTTGTGGGACGACCAATCCCCGGTGGCGAGCTTGTCTTCGATCAGCCGGTCGGCGGTGGCAGCATCGGGCACGCGCAGAAGCGCCTCCGCCAGCACCATGAGAGCGAGCCCCTCCTTGGTGGAGAGCGAATAGGCATGGAGGAAATCTTCGATTCCGCCGAGCCCCCCGGCATTGCTGCGGATGCCCTCGATGAGGCGGGCCGCATATGCGTCAATTCGCCGTTCGGCATCGGCGTCCCCGCTGGCCTGATCCAGCAGTCCGGCCGCGATCGCCTCGTCGGGCGGCGCGTAGGGAGCCTGGAAGGCGACGCCGCCTCCTGCATCCGCAGCCCGGGAGCTGTTCGTATCTGGGATCATGACCTGTTCCGCCTGGGCTGCGTCGTTTGCGGGTTAACAGCGGTTCATGTGGGCGAGGCGCAAGAATAATGTGAGCGATGGGACGAAACGAGCCGCACGCGGTGTTCGAAATTTTGTGAACAGCGGGCCCAATCGCGATCCTGCCTTGCTCTTTGCACGGTCATGTTCTTTTCTGCCCCTCAGCCACGATCGCGGCCGGGCGCAGCGGAGCCGAGGTTTTGTAAAAGGAGTACCGCGACCCATGGGCCTTCTCGATTTCACCCGGATAGGTCGGCCCGCCTATCTGTTAGCCGTGGCGTTCGCGCTCGTTGCAGCCGGACCGGCGGCCGCGCAGACCAGCGTCAAATTCTCGCTGGACGGGCGCCTCGAAGGGCCGGAGGCGCTCGTCCTCCTCCCGCAGGACAAGGGCCACTTCAAGACTGAAGGGCTCGACGTCACCGTCGATGACGCGGCCTCTCCGCTCGAACCGATCACCCGCGTCGCCAGCGGCAGCTACGACATGGCATTTGCCGATATCAATGCGCTCATCAGATACCGCGACCAGCATCCGTCAGCCCCGGTCAAAGCCGTCTTCATAGTCTACAACAAGCCGCCTTATGCGATCGTCGCCCGCAAGAGCCGCGGCATCACCGAGCCCAAGCAGCTCGAGAACAAGAAATTGGGTGCGCCGCCTGCGGGTGCAACCTTCGCGCAATGGCCGCTGTTCGCCAAGCTCAACAATATAGACCTGTCGAAAGTTGCGATCGAGAACATCGGGATTCCGGTGCGAGCACCCATGCTCGCGGCCGGTCAGATCGACGCCGCGCTTGGCTCTTCGTTCCGGCTCTACGTCGATCTCAAGGACCGCGGCGTGCCGCTCGACGACATCGTTTTGATGCCGATGGCGGACTACGGACTCAAACTTTACGGCAACGCCATCATCGTCAACACGAAATTTGCGGCAGAGAAGCCGGAGGCGGTCAGGGCGTTCCTGCATGCCTTCCTGAAAGGACTCAAGGAGACCATCCGGCATCCCGCTGAAGCGGTGGAGTCGATCGCCAAGCGCGACGACGGGGTGAAAAGAGAGGTCGAGCTCGAGCGCCTGCGCATGGCGATCAGGGACAACATCATCACGCCCGAGGTGAGAGCCGACGGCTTGGGAGACATCGAGGCGTCGCGGCTGGGACAATCGATCGATCAGATCGGATTGGTCCACACGTTCAAAGCCAAACCCAAGCCGGAGGATATCTTCGATGGCTCATTCCTGCCGCCGGCAGCCGAGCGCAAAGTGAACTGAGCGGACCATTCCCGAAGGGAACGAGCGAGCGAAGCGCGTGGATCGCGGCGCGGCGGATCACTGCGGCCGTCGACTATTTCCCGAGGCGAAAGGGGACGAACCAGGCGAAAACATGGGCTCAATCCCGGTCCGGCTGAGCGAGCTGGAAGGCGAAACCTTCGGTATAGATGTGCGCGATCGACGCACCTCGCGCCATGAATGCCTGCTTGGCGTCTGAGATCATCGCCGGCGACCCGCACAGGTAGATGGAATGCTCGGAGAGATCGTCGATATCGTCGATGATCGCATCCTGCACATGACCGCGACGTCCCCGCCACGCGGCATCGGCCCGTGACAGCACGGGCACGTAGCGAAATTCGTACAGGCGCGTACCCCACGATTGAATTTCGTCGTGCAGATAAAGATCGTCCACCGTGCGCATGCCCCAATACAGGCTGACGGGCGGGCAATCCGGATCATCGAACAGCGACTCGAGGATCGCCTTGAGCGGCGCAAGCCCGGTGCCGGTCGCGACCAGGAGCAGCGGGCGATAGTCCTCCGCGTGAAAATGGAACGAGCCCAGCGGCAACTCCACCTCGAGCGTATCGCCGGTCTGCATCCGGGCCAGACGACCTTCGGTGAAGCTGCCGCCGGGGATCGTCCGGACATGAAAATCGACCAGCCGTTCTCTGGGCCTGGAGGCCATCGAAAAACTGCGCGTACTGCCGTCCGCGATGTGGACATTCATGTATTGCCCGGGGCGATAGACAACGGAACCAGCTTCGGGAACTTCCAACGTGAGGTGAATGACGTCCCGGCCGATGGACCGGATGGCGCTGATCCGTGCGGTATGACGGACTGGGTCGAGGCAGGGAGGCGCAGCGCTCGCAGGGCCTATCACCAGGTCGCTCGCGGGCAATGCCTGGCAGGCGAGCGCATAGCCGGCGCTTTCCTCTTCCGGCGTGAGGGCAAGCGGGAACTCGCGGTAGGTGACGGCGCCTTCGATGAGCTTGATACGACAGGTCCCGCAACCCCCGAGCTGGCAATTGTGGGGCAGGCTTACATTTGCCCGCAATGCAGCGGTCAAGATGGACTCCTCGGGCGCCACGTCGAACGACAGCGATGTCTCCGGGACCTGAACCCGATAGGACACGGGCACCTCCGTTCACGGCTTTCACGAGCAGTCGGCAGGACCTCTCCGGCCGACATTCGCCGGCGGTTATTTCTTGATATCGGCGGCGACCAGAACGCGGCGCTTTTCCGGCGCGAGCAGTTCCTGCAACGCCTGCAGCGCGGCGATCCCGCATAGGGTGTCCTGCTCGCCGTTGCCTCCGCTCAGACCGACCCCACCGATCACCTCGTCATCGACGACAATCGGAAAGCCGCCGACGAACACGGCAAATTTTCCTTCGAAACTCCATTGAATGCCGAAAGCCTCGTTGCCCGGAAGCGCGGGTCCGTTGGGCGGCTGGTTGAACAGATGGGTCGACCGCTTGTGTCCTGCCGCGGTGAACGCCTTGTTCCAGGCGATCTGCGGACCGGTAATGCGCGCACGGTCCATGCGTTCGAGCACGAGCGGATAACCGCCGTCGTCCACGACGCAGACCGACTCGAGCACGCCGATCTCCTCGGACTTCCTGATGGCGGCCGCGACCATGTGGCGGGCTTCTTTCAACTCGAGCTTGAACGAACTTCTCATGTGCTCTTTCCTGCATGCGCGTAGAAAGCCGCGGGACGGTCATGAACAAGGCCCAAGGGCTTGCAGACGCCCTCCCGATCGGCAACCGCGATAGACGGTTTGGCCATGGCCGCCACGATCCTTCTCAATGCCAGATGAGGACCGCGCAGATGGTGGATACGACCAGCCCGACCAGCACCGGAACCAGCACGGTTTGTACGATCTGGAACACCGGCACGCGTGCGAAGCCCGCCACCGCGATCAGCGACGACCATGCGACCAGCGTGCCGCCGCCGGTCCACACCGCCCCCATTTGGCCGACGGCGGCCAGCGTTGCGGGATCCAGTCCGGCGCCCGGGGCGAGTGCGCCCGAAAGCGATCCCGTGAGCGGCAGGCCGGCGAACCCGGAGCCGTCTATGCCGGTTATCATCCCGACGATCAGCACGCCGAAGGCGACCAGGACGTGGTTGTCAGGGATCCAGCCCTGCGCGCTCTGAATCAGCTCGAAGAGCAGGCTGGGCGTTTGCGCAACCGGCACGTTGAGGATCGAGGCGGCAAGGTCTCCGCCGGCGCCGAGGAAGAAGAAGCCGGCGATCGGCAAGACCGAGCCCATCGCCCGGAAGGCGAAGACGAAGCCTTCGGTGACGTGGTCGGCGCTGGCGTCGAGCGCCTTGCGCGGTCCGTCGGCCGCAAACGACGCCAGGATCATCAGCACCGCGGCCGCGCCGCCAACGAGGGCGGCCGCTTCACCGCCCTTGAGATCGCGGCCGATCCCGAACTTGGACAGTACCATCAGCGCAATGACGCAGAGGAAGGCGAGCGGGGTCACGATGGCGAAGAACTTCGACCACCCCTTGCGGCGCTGATCGACCATCGACAGTTCCTGACGAACCTGGGCGTCGGTGGCCAAGGGCTGTTGGGTCTCATACCCGGTGCCGCGCGCGATCTCGGCCTTATCGAAGGTCCCCTCGGCTTCGATGCGCGCAAGTTCGCCGTTGACCGATTGCGCCTGCCAACGCTCGAGCAATGCATTGCTGGGTTTGGCGATTGACTTGCGAATTGAGACGTAGGCGAGAACCAACGCGATGATGCCGGTGATCAGCGACAGCACCAGCGCGCGATCTGCCACTACGGCGGCGCTGACGGCTGCCCCCGCCGCTTTGGCGCTGATCCCGGGCGCGACGCCGATCACGTAGTCGGAGGACAACGCCATCCCCTGGCCGGCAATCGCGATCGCCAGCGCGCCTCCCAGCGGCGGAAGGCCGGCGGCAATCGCCGCCGGCAGCAACACGGCCGACACCAGCGGTACCGCTGGTGTCGGCCAGAAGAACAGCGAGATGACGTAAGTGATACCGGCGAGGACGAAATACGCGGTGTGACCATCCTTCATGACCGCCCGGAATGGCTCGACCATCCGAATGTCCGAGCGCAAAGTTTTCAGGGCGTTCAGCAGGGCGGTCATCAGCGCGATCACCAGGAAGATGTTGAACAGCTCCTTGGCGGCCGTGAAGCTCGCATTGAATATGCTGCCAAGTGCAGTCACCGGACTGTGTGTCCAAGCCAGCGTCACCAGAAAGGTAGCGGCGACAGAAGGCACGACGACGTTGGCGCGTAGGATCATCGTCAGCACGATCACCGCAACGCCGGCCAGATAGACCCAATGCGCCGCGCCGATTGCTAGGTGCTGTCCCATGGCTCTTCCCTCCCCGCGAGCAGTGCTCAATTTTGTATACTGTATTCTAAAATTGCAACAGGAAACTGTGCGGCTAGCCCCACTCTTTCAATGCATGAAATAGGCAAGAATCTTGCGCTAAG
>DASSJW010000047.1:0-3579 GCA_035690995.1 Xanthobacteraceae bacterium | reverse complement strand
GACCCGGACGATGTCGCCTTTTTCGATCGCCTTCTCGGTCGGCGTGCAGTTGGTGATGCCGCTGCGCACGCCGGACCCGACTTGGCATTTCAGGCCGTCGCAGCCGCCCTCCAGCATCCTGTTGCCGACGATCTGCGCGACCGACTTTTCCGTCATTCGCGGCCGGATCTCGCGCAGCACCTTGCCCATCACGCGATCGGTCAGCCGGCCGACCTCCGCGAGCACCGCGATTTCTTCGTTGGTCTTGACCATGCGGGCATTGAAGTAGAGCTCGCGGCACGGCACGAATGTTGCCCCGGGCAGCCGCTCGCGCAGACGGATGTAATCTTGCGCGGGCATGTAATCGAGCTCGATCGCGATCCGTCCGGAACCCACGCCTGCCTCCAGCAGCGCATCGGCCAGCAGGTCCGCCGGGTCCTCGGTGAACTGGTTGTAGGCGCGGATATCCGAGAAACGCGAGCGCTGCCTGGCGAGGTTCTCCTCGACATTGACCACGATCTGCACAGCGAATGTCTCACCGGCGAGCACGGTGATGGTGCGGCGGAAGCGGTTGCTGGCGTGGCTGGGGACCAGGAATCCCGCGGTGTAGGTGACGTTGTCCTGCGAAAATGCGACCAGCGCGTCATGCCCGGCCTTGGCCATGGCCGATCGCAACTTGCGCAGAAGCTCGTGTTCCATTCGCCAATCCTTGGTCAGGCGCCGTGCTCAACGAACCGCAACAGCTCGGACGGCGACTTTCCCGCGAGCCCGAGACGTTCGAGCGTGAGCCCGTCACGCGTATAGTCTATTCCGACCGCAAGCCCCGCAAGCTGGATCAGCGCGTCGATGGTCGGCGTCGCGACATCGGCAAGCCGCGCGAGCGCGGCCAGGGGAACGAGTCCATAGCCGACGTCTTCGTGGACGTAGCGGTGGTTGAGCGAGGCCGGAGATTTGATGGTCTTGTTCGGCTCGCTCTCCAGGCACGCCCGCGAGATATCTCCGCTGTCGCGTGCCGCCTTGGTGGTGAGCCCGGCCTGGTAGAAAACCTCGATGAAGGGCGTGGCGGGAACGCCGAGCGCCTTTGCAACCGCCATCCGCTCCGCGTCCACCGCCGCCGTCACGCGTCCGACCGCGTCGGTGAATCCTTCGCGATAGAACAGGAAATCGCCGTGGGTATGCTGAATCCAGCCGGCATTCATGATCATGCCTTGGGGATGGAATATCGCGTTGAGGTTCGACAGCGCGGTCTCGAGCACGCTGCTCGCCTGTTGAATCTCGGGATAGAGCGGCTGGATCAGTGCGAACAGTGCGGCGGTGTCTTTGCCGGGAAGCGCCGCGAAGCGCAGCCGCTTGGTGTAGCTGTAGATGTTGACGATGCCCGGTCCCTCCATCCGGGTGATGTAGGTCAGGGTCACCGTCTCGCAGCTGCGGACCGGGCCGCGATAGCCGGCGTCGCGCAACTCGTGCAGAAAGTGCAGCCCGCCGCCGGTGTGTCCGGGATTGATGAAAATCGGCTGGCCGCCGTCGATCAGCGGCGCCAGTGCGCGCGCATAGTGCCCATGTGCGACCGAGGGCACCACCAGCATGATGAGATCGGCGCCGCGAACGGCTTCGGCGACGTCTGTCGTCATGAGGTCGATGGGAACGAGCCCCTGCGCGACGCCGCGCGCTTCGATCCCGCCTTGTGCGCGCAGCGGCGCGAGACGTTCCGCGTTGCGCGCGTGCAGGCGCACCGAATAGCCGCGCTTGCTGAGGTCGGCCGCCGCGGCGCATCCCCCGTGTCCAGCGCCGAGAACCGCAACCGACTTCACTGCCATTTCGCGTTCCGCGTGCGCGTTGCGGTGGAAGGTGTGATGGAAGATAGGATCATGAGCAGCATGAGCCGGTTGTCAACAAAGCTCGATCCGCAAAGACCGTGGCTCAGCGGCGACAACCGACTATCTCATCTGCGGCCCGCCCGCAGCAGCGCCATGGCATCGGTCGCGGTCAGGCCGGCAATGCCCATGCGTTCGCGGGTGAGGCCTTCGTCGCGATAACGCCGCGCGGCGACGATCGATGCAATGTCGATGACCGCATCCGCGCACGGCGTCGGCACGCCGCCGACACGACCGAGCTCCGCGATCGCCACCAGCCCGTAGGGCACGTCTTCGTTGAGAAAGCGGTGGTCGATGGTGGCCGGCGCCTTGATCCAGCGGTTGGGCTCGCTGTTGTGAAAGACGTCGTAGGCGGTGCCGCCGTCCCGCCCGGCTGCATTGGTGTATCCCATGCGAAAGAAGAACTGCGGCAGCGGCTCGATCGTCACGCCGAGCGCGGCCGCGACTGCGATGCGCTCGGCATCGAGCGCATCGATCAGGCGGCCCACCGCCGGCGTGATGCCGTCGTAGTAGTGGTGATAGTCGCCACCCGTCGATTCCACGCGGCCGACATTGAGCAGCAGCGCGGGCGGATGATGGATCGCGTTGGTATATGGGAACACCGTATGCAGCAGCGACGGCGTCGGGTGGATCTGGGGAAAGACCGGGCGAACCATTTCCGCTACCATCCCGACCGCGTTGCCGGGGAAGACCGCGAAGTACAGGATCTGCGCAACGCGCGTGATCCTGATCTTTTCGGGCGCGCTCTTGCGGCAGATGAAGGGCAGGCTCGAGGAGTCGCAATAGGTGTCGATCCTGCCGCCGGCTGCACGGATCGTATTCGGGATCAGCAGCAGGGTATGGCCCGGCGTCGCCATGACGAGCTGCTCCGGCGCGATGTGCGGCGCAATGGTGCGGGCGACGTCTTCGTGCGCATGGGTCGGCGCCATGATCAGCACGAGATCGGCGTCGGCGATCGCCGCGCCGGCATCGTTGGTGATGAGCGGGAGCGGCGCGAAGCCCTCGCCCAGTACCCCCTCGTATTCGATCCCGCCGATGGCAGACAGTGGCTCGGTCGTGCGCGCGCTGCGGCCGTAGAGGCGAATGTCGAAGCCGCGCTGCGTCAAATGCGCCGCGGCCGCGCAGCCGCCATTGCCTGCGCCGATGATGGCGATGGTCTTGATCGTGCGCACTGCCTCAGCCTATTCGGTATTTCGCGAGCTTCGCCTCATCGACCTCGATGCCGAGGCCGGGCCCGTCCGGGACGTAGAGGATTCCCTTATCGAAGCGAAACGGCGTCTTGATCAGGTCGTCGAGATATTTGTGACCCGCGACCTTGGTCACGATCGTCTCCGCTGTCGAAGTCACCGGGATCGTGCCGGGCAGCACGATTTCGGGCGAGGACACCGCGAGATGCAGATCGGCTGCGACCCCGATCCCCATCTCCGCCGATCCATTGATGTCGCACGGCAGCGCGGCCGCCCCGGCGACCGCGAGCAGCCGCTTGGCGCGCGCGAGGCCGCCCGGCTTGGTGTAGTAGACCGAAAGCATCTGCGCGGCGTTGAGGCGCACGATCTCGAGTACGTCTTCGGCGGTCCAGGCGCTCTCGTCGGCCATGACCGGGACGTTGATGCGCGCGCTCACGTCCGCCATGGCCCGCAGTCCTTCGACCGGCTGCTCGGCATAGACGATATCGTGTTGCTCCATGGCGGTGATTGCGCGCACGGCCTCGCGCCAGGTCCGGTAG
>DASSJW010000046.1:0-2355 GCA_035690995.1 Xanthobacteraceae bacterium | reverse complement strand
GAACTGGTCCGCGAGATAGCCGGCGATCGTCTGCGCTTCTTCCGGCGCGGACACGCCCCAACGTTCGTACATGTTGGCAACGATGTGGTCCCAGTCGGCCTTCTGCCGCTTCACGATGGTGACCCGCTCCAGCGTGTGGCAAACCGCGCAGCGGCTTTCGACCAATTCCTTGCCTGGCCCGCTCGGCAGCGCGACGGCAGTCGTGGCGGGCGCGCCTGGCCCGAAATTGGTGACGAGATATTGAATGACGGTGTCGGCCTCGCGCGGCGTCAGTTGCGCGCCGCGCAGCACCATGTTGTGGACATGGTTCTTCCATCCGACCGGTCCGTCCCGGCCTGCCATCAGCACGTTCAAGGAATGGCACTGCGAGCAGGCGGTCGCGGCGAGATCGCGGCCCTCGCCTTGCGGCAACGCGCCCGGGGTCTGGGCGTGGAGCGGCGCGGCATTCAGGATCAGCGCCATAAACGCGGTGGGAAGCAGGAGACGGCGCATGTCACACCTTCCTCGAGCGCAGGTCGGCGATCGAATACGGTGGATGCCAGGTGGAGACTGCGCCCAGGCCGTCGCGGTAGGTGTGGATGTCGAGGAGATAGGGGCGGCCGTCGGCGACCGCGCGCTGGGCGCGGGCGATGGCGCCTTTGAGCTTGCCCGGCTCCTTGACGACCTCGGCCTCGACGCCGAACGCCTCCGACGCTTTGGCATAGTCGATGTCCGGGCTCCCGAGATAACAGGTCATGTCGCGGCCGGTCCTGAACTGTCTGCCGCCGTAATGCCAGATCCGGTTGCGCTCATTGTTATAGCTGTGATTGTTGAGCACGATGTTCATGACCGGGGCCTTGTAGCGCGCCTGGGTCCAGAGCGGCTGCGGACCGGAGAAGCAGAAGCTGCCGTCGCCGACGACCGAGACCACGGGCAGATCCGGCCGTGCGAGCTTGGCGCCGAACGCCGCCGCCATGCCCCAGCCCAGCACGTTCGGACCGGTGCCGATATATTGCTTGTCGCTGCCGCCGAAGGACAACAGCGGGTCGATGGTTTTGCCGGAATCGACGTCGCAGACGTAGCAGGTGTCCTTGTCGAGCGCCGCTTCGAGCTCGAGCCCGATACGCTCGAGGCTCACCGGCGTCCGCTCAGCATTTTCGTGCGCGATCTTCTGCCGGAACTCCGCCATCTCCGCGGTGTAGGCCCGTGCCCGGGCGGTGCGCTCCTCGGCGATCTGCTTCAGCCGCGTCTCCGTCGCCATCGATCGAATCGCCGCAATGAGATCCGCGGTGGCGAGCCTGACGTCGGCGACCATGCCGAGATCGACCGGCGCGCCGCGGGCAAGGCTCAGGGGGTCGAGGCGGATGGAGATCAGCTGCGTCCCCGGCCCGGCGCGCTCGCCGTACTTGTTGCCGAGGTTCAGCAGCACGTCGGGCTTGCCGGGATAGCGCATGTCGCGGAGCTGGGTGCCGACATAGAGCGGGTGCCGGGTCGGGAACGGCTTCGACCAGAAGCCGAGGTTGCCGGCCTGCCCGGTGACGGGAAGGCCGAGCAACTCGGCGAGTTCGACCAGTTCCTTGCCGGCGCGGCACCAGCTGGCCTCGTCGCCGACGCTCATCAACGGGTTCTTGGCTTCGAGCAGGATGCGTGCGGCCTTGGCGATGTCGTCCTTGTCGGGCCGGATCCGCATCGGCACGTCGAATTTGGCCTGGTTCCAGATGGTGGCGGTCGCTTCCTCACGCAGCGTATTGGTCGGCAGCGACAGGAACACCGGGCCGCAGGGCGAGGTCGAGGCGAACTTCATGCCGCGGCGGACGGTCTCCGGGATCGAGCCCGTCGTCTTCGCCGCCCAGTACCATTTGGTGATCGGCTGCGTCATGACTTCGCAATGATCGGGCTCCTGGAACAGATCGCGGCCGAGCGCGTCCTGCTCCACCGAGGCGACCGCGACCATGACCGGGATCTGGTCCTTCCAGCTGTTGACCATCTGCGTCATGGCGTTGGGCAGACCGATATTTGCGACGATGACCATGCCGGTCTTGCCCGATGCGCGGGCATAGCCGTCGGCCATGGCGACCACGGCGCCTTCGTGGATGCCCTTGATCAGCTGGATCGCGGGCTCGTCGACGAGCGCGTCGAAAATCGGATAGTCGCCGGTCGACGGATTGAAGAAGATATGCTCGACGCCCGCGGCCTTGAGCTGCTGCACGAACAGCGCGCCGCCGGTGCCCTTCATTTCGCGCATGGCGGAGGCGGGCGGGGCGGCCGCGCCTTGCCCGAAGGTCTCGAGCGATTGCGCCACTGACTTGGCGGCGACGGTGCTCATGCCGAGCGCACTCAGGCCGGTCATGAGCTGCCGGCGCGACATGCCGTGGT
>DASSJW010000045.1:0-5181 GCA_035690995.1 Xanthobacteraceae bacterium | reverse complement strand
AGCATCTCGCCGACGGTCGTATCGCCGTCATAGCCGCCGGCCAGCAGGCTGGAAATGGTGGACACCTGATAGGCCTCGGCGGCGCGCGCGGGCACTGCGCCCGCAGCGAGCACGGCAAGCGCGAGCATGCGCCAGAGCATTCGGCGAAGCATGTGGGTTCCTCTTGAGGGGTGCGCGACTTGATCGAAAATGCGCCGGCCCGTCAACTCGCCGCGGCGCCGGGCGCGCCGGACGAGACGCTCGTGCGGCAACCGCGCTATTTCGGGATTTGCACGAGGTCCTCAAGTTGGCTCGCCGTCAGCGGCTGGCTGAGATATTTGAACTTGACGGCGTCGGGCACGAGATCGTTCAGCCCCAGCACCCGGTCGGGAGTAAGCATCTCCTTCGGATCGAACTCCTCGCGCACCCGCCGGGCGTCATCGATGCTGATCTTGGCAAACTCCGCGTATATTTTCGGCGCCTCGTCGCTCGCATACATCCAATCCACGGTTTCGCGATAGGCCCGCATGAAGCGGCGGTAGACGTCGGGCCTGCGGTCGAGGTCAGGCTTATTGGCGATCAGGACCCGAATCGTGTGCCCTTTCACCAGCGGAAGCTCGGCGGTTCGTGCGATGACGCGGATCTCGCCCTTGCGCAGCGCCTCCATGGCGTAGGGCGGCGCCGACCAGCCGGCATCGATCTGGCCCGACATCACTGCGGTGAACGTCGCCGGGAAGCCGCCGGTCGCCACCAGCTTGGCATCGACCTTGTGCAGGTCGACGAAAGCCAGCGCGCTCGCATGGGTGGACGAGCCGTTGGTCGAATACGCCATCGTCCGCCCCTTCATGTCCGCCATCGATTTGATCGGCGAGTCCGCGCGCACGTACCAATAGGAATCCTCCCCGGTCGATTCCGCGCCGATGATGCGGATGGGCGCGCCCTTGGCGTAGGCGCCCATGACGCCGAGCGTGCCGGCAGCGACCCCGATATCGACGCTGCCGGCAATCGTGGCCTGCATCGTCTCGCCGCTGCCGCTGGTGAACAGCAGTTCGAGCTCGAGGCCGTGCTTGCGGAAAATGCCGGCGCGCTCGCCGAGCGCGGCCGGGGCTCCGTGCCAGATTTCGCGCTGGCCGACCGCGATCTTGAGCATGTCGGCGGCAGATACCGGTGTCGCCAGCGAGGCCGCGGCGGCGGCGGCGGCGAACACGATCCGGGCGGCGGCATGCAACATGGCGCGTCTCCTTCGCTCACGTCGCCACTCCTGCATGGGCGCGACTTGGATCGAAGCTTACGCCGGGCGGCGCCAACGGCGAAAGCGCGCCCGGATGTCGCGCGCCAAATCCGATCGAACCGATCGGTTCAGACCGCGGCGTCAGGGCTGAACGTCAAGGCCACCCCGTTGATGCAGTAGCGCAGCCCGGTGGGAGGCGGCCCATCTTCGAAGACGTGGCCCAGATGTCCGCCGCAGCGCCGGCAATGCACTTCCGTGCGCGGCAAGAGCAGGAGGCGGTCGGTGGCGGTGCCGACAGCGTTCGCCAGCGGACGATAGAAGCTCGGCCAACCGGTCCGGCTGTCGTATTTGGTGTCGGACGAGAACAGCGGGAGATCGCAGCCGGCGCAGGCGAACACGCCTTTGCGCTTCTCGTGATTGAGCGGGCTCGAGCCCGGAGTCTCGGTGCGGTGCAGGCGCAGGACTTCGTATTGCGCCTTGGACAGCAGGGTTCGCCACTCGCTGTCGCTCTTCTGCACCTCAAACGAGGTCGCGGCCTCGACATCGGTCGCGCGGAGCCACCGCATGCCGGCAATCAGCGCGAGGGCGCCGGCGCCGGTCAACAGGAGACGACGATCGACCATGGCTGATCCTCCCCTTCACGAAACGCCGCGCAACGCGCATCGTCAGCGCTCCAGGCGGCAGCGTACGCGGTTTTGGCCCCTCCGCCGCTCAATTTTCGCTCACGTTCACGCGACGGCGGGCGAGCCGGCCGTTCAGTCGTAGGTTGGGTCGAGTTCTTCACGAGACCCGACAACCCTGGCAACAATCCTGAACGCCGCGAGGTGTTGGCTCTCGCGTCGCTCCACCCAACCTACCCGCATCGAGCTCACGCGACGGCCGCCGCGCCGGCCGTTCAGTTGAAGCGCGGCGTCTTGTCCAGATAGAACTTGCGCATCTCGGCGCGGTATTTCTCCATCTCCCCGCGGTTGAGCTCGAGATCCGGCTTGGCGTCGGGCGGCACCAGCGAGAAGTACGGCGTCTTCTTCGACTCGACCTCGAATTCGGCGCGCGCTTTCTGCAGAAGCTCCGGCGCGGTGAGGAGATCGATGATGGACGCGGCCAGGACTTTGGCCCCCGTCACCTGGCCCTTGTGGGAGATGGAACTCACCGGCGTCACTGCGGCCTTCCACTCGTGGTAGCCGATGCCGGGGACCGAGGCCGGAAAGTTCACGAGGCCCGCCGGCACCACCCAGGACACGTCGCCGTTGTCGTTCGACGACGTGGCCTGCGTGCGTCCGCCGAGCGGTGTCGGCGTGGTGCGCAGCCCGATGGTCGGCTTCTCCGCCGCCTTCTGGAAGTCCTTGGCGAACTGTTGCTCCTGCTCGCTCCACTTCGGCATGCCGACCATCTCGATATTCTTCTGCACGCTCTCGGCGATGGTCTTGCTCACCAGCTGCGGCCAGGCCGAGGCCGCGTACTTGACGTCCCAGGTCGTGCCGGTCATCAGCGCAGCGCCTTCGGCGATCTTCAGGAGCTTGTCGTAGGTCTCCTTGGCGGCCGGCATGCTGGCGTCGCGCACGAACCACCAGATCTGTCCCTTGTCGGCGATGATGTTGGGCTGGATGCCGCCGGCGGTGATGGTCCGATGCGCGCGGTAGGTCGGACGCAGATGTTCGCGCAGCTTGTCGAAGCCGATATCCATCAGCTCGACGGCATCGACCGCGTCCTTACCGTCCCAGGGATTGACCGCGCCGTGCGCGGTCTTGCCCTGGAAGGTGAAGATCGAGCTGATTGCGGCGTAGTTCTGCAGGCCGTAGCCGGTCGTCAGTCCGTCGCCGATATGAAGATAGATGATCGCGTCGACGTCCTTGAAATAGCCGGCGCGCACGAGATAGGGACGGCTCGCGATCTGCTCCTCGGCCGGCCCGAACGAGATCGCAACCGTGCCGGCAATGTTGTGCCGCTGCATGACCTGCTTGACGGCAAAGGCCGCCAGGGACGCTACCCCGCCGTGGGTGTTGTGACCCTCCATGTGGCCCGGGCCGTCCTTCACCAGCGGCTTGCGCTCGTAGGTGCCGGGCGTCTGCGAGCCGCCGGGCAAAGCGTCGACCTCGGTGACGATCGCGATCTTGGGCCGGCCGCTGCCGTACTCCGCCCAGAAATTGGTCGGCATGTCGGCTCCGCCCAGCTCCACCTTGAAGCCCGCCGCGGTCAGCGTGTCCTTGAGCAATTTCGTGCTCTCGAATTCCTGCATCCCCAGCTCGCCGAAATAGAACAGCGCGTCGCTGATGTCGGTCATCTGCTGGGCGTTGCGCTCGATCACTTCGAATGCGAGCTGCTTGCGCTCATCGGCGCCGGCAGCGCAGGCAAGCGGGAGAACGAAGGCGAACGTCAAAACGGTCTTGCTCCAGCGGCTGCTGCTCCTGCGCTGCATCTCTTGCTCCCTCGCGCCAATACCGACCGCGCAGGCGAAACCGCCGCGCAGCAAATGGTACGTCCGCCCCGGGGGAGCGACAAGATCAAGCCCCGCAGGTTCAATCGTGCAGGCGGGTCAGGAACAGCGACAGCTCCGGCACGTAGGTAATCACCGCAAGCACGGCGATGCTGAGCCAGATGAACGGCATGACGCCGCGATAGATCACCGAAACCGGCTGTTTGAACACCGCCTGCGCTACGAAAATATTGATGCCGAACGGCGGGGTGAAGCATCCGATACTCAAGTTCGCGGTCATGACGATGCCGAAGTGGATGAGATCGATGCCCGCCGCCTTGACGACCGGAAGGAGGATCGGCGTGAGCAGCAGGATCGCAGGCGCTGGATCGAAGAAGATCCCGACCAGCAGCAGAAACACATTGATGATGAAGAGCAGCATCGAGCTCGACAGGTCGAGCGCGGCGAAAACGTCGGTGAGACGCGGCGCCGCTCCACTTGTGGTGAGAAGCCAAGAAAATACCCCGGCCGAGGCGACGATCACCATCAACTGCGAGGTCACGTAGGCGGAGCGGCGGGCAAGATCGAGCAACTGGGTCACGTCGACATCGCGATGAACGAACATCGCCACCAGGATGGCGTAGACACAGGCGGCACCGCCGGCCTCGTTCGCCGACAGGACCCCGGTATAGATGCCGCCCAGAATGATGACCGGCATGCCGAGCGCCCACGCCGCGTTGAGCGTTTCGCGCCCCAGGCGGGTCCAACTGAACCGCTCCGGCGGGTCGATGGGGCTGCCCCATGATTTCAGCAGCACGTAGGCGACGAACGCCAACGCGAACAACAAGCCGGGGACGAAGCCAGCCGTGAATATGCGCACCAGAGACTGCTCGGCCACGATGGCATAGAGGATCATGGCGATCGACGGCGGGATCATGTTGTCGATCAAGCCGGACGCGGTGAGCAGTCCGGTGGCGAAACGACGGTCATAGCCGGCATCGAGCATCGGCCGGAACGTGATACGCCCGACGGCCGCCACCGTCGCCGCGGATGACCCGGAGATCGCCCCGAACACCACGCACGTCGCCACCGTCGTGATCGGCAGGCTGGCCTTCGAACTGCCGAACAGCGATTTCGCCCATGCCACCAGGCGACCGGAAATGCCTCCGGCCGCCATGATCTCACCGGCGAAAATAAAGAATGGGACCGCCAGCAGGGCGGCGCTGTCGAGCGACCCGAACATCACCTGGTGGAGCACGGTGAGCGGGATCGAGTAGAAGATGATGATCGCGATGGCGGCGGTCGCGAGCAGAATGACGAAAATCGGAAAGCCGAGAAACAGCAGGACGATCGGCACCAGCGTCATCGTCAGCGCCACCGCCGGTTCTCCCTAGTGTCCCGATTCCGAAGTTCGCATCATTATGCGGCGCGCTCGCTTGCGAACTTCGGAATCAAAGGGACACTAGCAATCTATGATTCTAGTGCGGTTTTTGGATTTGAAGTTCCTACACAAACGCGCGGCTATAATGATAGGAACTTCAAATCCACCGCACTAGTG
>DASSJW010000044.1:0-7935 GCA_035690995.1 Xanthobacteraceae bacterium | reverse complement strand
GACTCGAGCCCATGCCCACGCTGCCCTCTGGCACGGCGGATGCCGTGCTCGACGCGCTGCCACATCCCGTCATCATGGTCTCGGCGGATGGACGCGTGGCCAATGCCAACGCCGCCGCCGAATCATTCTTCGAAGCCTCATTGCCGCTTCTGCGCCGTCATCGATTGGGCGACCTCGTGCCGTTCGGAAGCCCCTTGCTGGCGCTTATCGATCAGGTGCGCGCGCGCGGGGCGGCGGTCAACGAGTACAAGGTCGATCTCGGCACGCCGCGCAATCCCGGCGAGCGCCTCGTCGACCTGCACGTGGCACCACTGCCGGAACGGCCGGACCATGTGGTCGTCATGCTGCAGGAGCGCACGATCGCCGACAAGATGGACCGCCAACTTACCCATCGCGGTGCGGCGCGCTCGGTAACCGCGCTCGCAGCCATGCTGGCGCACGAGATCAAGAACCCGCTCTCCGGCATTCGTGGCGCGGCGCAACTGCTCGAACAATCGGTCGGCGACGAGGATCGCACCTTGACTCGGCTGATCTGCGACGAAGCCGACCGCATCGTCAAACTTGTCGACCGCATGGAAGTGTTCACTGACGAACGTCCGGTCGAGCGCGAATCGGTCAACATTCACGTCGTACTCGAGCACGTCAAACGGCTGACGCATTCCGGCGTCGCGCGTCACATCAAATTCATCGAGGAATATGATCCCTCGCTGCCGCCCGTGCTCGCCAATCGCGACCAGCTCATTCAGGTGTTTCTCAACCTGGTGAAGAACGCCGCCGAGGCGATCGGGGAGAATGCGGCCGACGGCGAAATTCAGCTCTCCACCGCGTTTCGTCCGGGCGTGCGCCTTTCGCTGCCGGGCAGCAAGACGCGGGTGTCGCTGCCGCTCGAATTCTGCGTCAAGGATAACGGTCCCGGAGTGCCCGAAGACCTGTTGCCCCACCTTTTCGATCCGTTCGTGACGACGAAGCCGACCGGCTCGGGCCTCGGGCTTGCTCTGGTTTCAAAGATCATCGGCGATCATGGCGGGATCATCGAATGCGAATCTCAACCGCGACGTACCATCTTTCGTGTGCTCATGCCCATGTTCTTGGGTGACGACGCCGAGCCGGGCGACGCTACCTAACGAGGGATGCCAATGCCTGCTGGAAGCATACTGGTTGCCGACGACGACGCGGCAATCCGCACTGTGCTCAACCAAGCTCTTTCGCGCGCAGGCTATGAAGTGCGCTCGACCAGCAATGCCGCGACGCTGTGGCGTTGGGTCAGTCAGGGGGAGGGCGATCTCGTCATCACCGACGTAGTCATGCCGGACGAGAACGCGTTCGATCTTCTGCCGCGCATCAAGAAATTGCGGCCGCAGCTTCCGGTGATCATCATGAGCGCGCAGAACACGTTCATGACCGCGGTGCGGGCGTCCGAGCGGGGTGCCTACGAATATCTGCCGAAGCCGTTCGATCTCAAGGAACTCATCGGCATCGTCGGTCGCGCCCTGTCGGAGCCGAAGGAACGCGCGCGCCCGGCCCCCAAGGCCGAAGACTTCGACTCCATCCCGCTTGTCGGCCGGTCGCCCGCAATGCAGGAAATCTATCGCGTGCTCGCCCGCTTGATGCAGACCGATCTCACCGTGATGATCACCGGCGAATCCGGGACCGGGAAGGAACTGGTGGCCCGTGCGCTGCACGATTACGGCAAGCGCCGCAGCGGTCCGTTCGTAGCCATCAACATGGCGGCGATCCCCCGCGACCTCATCGAGTCGGAGTTGTTCGGCCACGAGAAGGGTGCGTTCACCGGCGCCAATACCCGAAGTTCCGGCCGTTTCGAGCAGGCCGAAGGCGGCACGCTGTTCCTCGATGAAATCGGCGACATGCCGATGGAAGCGCAAACCCGGCTTCTACGCGTGCTGCAGCAGGGCGAATATACCACCGTGGGCGGGCGCACGCCGATCAAGGCGGACGTACGCATCATCGCGGCCACCAACAAGGACCTGCGCATCCTGATCCAACAAGGGCTGTTCCGCGAAGACCTGTTCTTCCGTCTCAATGTCGTGCCCCTGCGGCTGCCGCCGCTGCGCGAGCGCACCGAGGACGTACCCGATCTGATCCGTCATTTCTTCACCCAGGTCGAGCGCGAAGGATTACCGGCAAAACAACTCGACCAGGCGGCACTCGAACGGCTTAAACGGCATCGTTGGCCGGGTAACGTGCGCGAGCTTGAAAATCTCGCCCGTCGGCTTGCCGCGCTCTATCCCCAGGAAACCATCGCGGCCGCGGTCATCGATGCCGAACTCTCGCAGCCTGCGATGGTGTCGGGGGACGACGAATCGCGGGCAGAGGAGGGCCTTTCCGCTGCCGTCGAGCGCCATCTGGCGTCCTACTTCGCGAGCTTTGGGGAGGAATTGCCGCCTCCCGGTCTGTATCATCGCGTCCTGCGCGAGATCGAGCATCCGTTGTTGTCGGTGACGCTCGCGGCCACCCGCGGCAACCAGATCCGGGCCGCCGATCTGCTTGGGGTCAACCGCAACACTCTGCGAAAGAAGATTCGCGACCTCGATATTCAAGTTTTCCGCAGCAGTAATTGACCCCAATCGGCTTGGTGCCAAACGGCCACAGCATAGGAAACTGTGCCCCGGATTTGTCGCAATCCGGCAACATTGTTGTATAAAAGCATCAGTCAAAACTACCGATAAGCTGGGGGCGCCCAAACGGGCAGTTCTATCGCACCGTTACGGCTACCCGTTTGGGATGAGACACACTTGATGACGAATGTCGGCCAGGCCGCCACCGCCGAATTGGCGACCGCTGCCGCAGCGCCCGCGCCAGCATGGATCCCGCGGACACTTGGTCTGGCGGCGGTCGCGCTCGCGCTGTTGTCAGCTCTTGTCACTTTCGTGGTGCTGGCCGGGCTCACGCCGATCCCGCCCACCCACGAGGTCGTGGTCACGCTCCTCCTGACCAATGCGGTCACGGTCTTTTTGCTCACGGTGGTGATCGCGCGCGAGGTCTGGGGTGTCGTGCAGGCGAGACGTCGCGGGCGCGCCGCGGCGCGGCTCCATGTGCGTATCGTCGCGCTGTTTTCGGTCATCGCCGCAGTCCCGGCAGTTCTGGTCGCCGTGGTTGCAAGCGTGACGCTCGACCGCGGCCTCGATCGGCTGTTCTCGCAACAGACGCAGTCGCTCATCGAGAATTCATTAATCGTCGCGGATGCTTACGTGCGCGAACAGGTCCAATTCGTACGCGCCGAAAGCATCGCCACCGCGATCGAGCTTGCGCGCGCCAAACCCCTGTTCGACCAGTCGCGCGAGCAGTTCCATCAGTTCCTCGCGGTCCAGGCCTCCATCCGGGGTTTGCCGGCGATCGTTCTGCTCGACAAGGACCTCAATGTCGTCGATGAGGTCGAGACGAAGGTCACCCAGGCCTTCGTCAGGCCGTCGGCAGAGGTGCTCGCAGGCATCAACGATACCGAGCCGCAAGTGGCGATGTTCCTCGACGCCAATCACGTCGCCTCGATCATCAAACTGCGCGGTTACAACGACGTGTATCTGTATATCGCGCGGCTTCTCGACGCGCGGGTGCTGGCGCAACTGCGGGGGACCCAAGCGAGCGTCGCGCAATATGCCGATCTTTCGGCGCGACGGATCGGGATTCAGGTCGCGTTCGCGCTGATGTACACGGTGATTGCGCTGATCGTGCTGCTCTCGGCGGTTTGGATCGGGTTGAATTTCGCCAATTACTTGGTGGCGCCGATTCGCCGTCTGATCGGCGCCGCGCAAGTCGTCTCCACTGGCAATCTCTACGTCCAGGTGCCGACCCGGCGTTCCGAGGGCGATCTTGCGCAACTCGGAGAGACCTTCAACAAGATGACCCAGGAGCTGCGCACGCAGCGCGACGACATCGTACGGGCGCGCGACCTCATCGACAGCCGCAGACGGTTTACCGAGGCGGTGTTGGCCGGCGCCAGCGCTGGGGTGATCGGTGTCGATGCCGAGAGCTGTATCAGCATCCTCAACCGGTCCGCCGAGCGCCTGATCGGAAGTACGGAGGCGGAGGCCCTCGGACGGCAGCTCACCGATATCGTTCCCGAGCTTGAAGATATCTTCACCGCGGCACGCTCCGGTTTGCAGCGCCTGGTGCAGGGTCAGGTGACGATCAATCGCAACGGCCGCGAGCGCAATCTCTCGGTACGAGTAACCAGCGAGCAATCGAGCGCGGCCGAGGGCGGCTATGTGGTGACGCTCGACGATATTACCGAGCTCGTGGCCGCGCAGCGCACCTCCGCCTGGGCCGACGTCGCACGCCGTATCGCGCACGAGATCAAGAACCCGCTTACGCCGATCCAGCTGTCCGCCGAGCGCCTACGCCGCAAATATGCGAGCGTGATCAAGGACGATGGGGGCATCTTCCAGCAATGCACCGACACCATCGTCCGCCAAGTCGATGACATCAAGCGCATGGTGGACGAGTTCTCGCGTTTCGCCCGCATGCCCAAGCCGGTGATGACCGCCGAGGACGTGGCCGACACTGTTCGCCAAGTGGTGTTTCTCCAACGTGTCGGCAACGCCGATATCGATATCGAGGTCGAAATCGCACAGGATCCGATGCCCGCACAATTCGACCGCCGGCTCATTTCACAGGCCCTCACCAACATCATCAAAAACGCGACCGAGGCGGTCAGCGCCGTTCCCCCGGCCGAGCTTGGCCGCGGGCGTATCAGCGTGTTCGCGGGCCGCGAGGGAGGCGATATCGTCATCGATGTCGTCGACAATGGGATCGGGCTCCCCAAAGAGAACCGCAGCCGGTTGCTCGAGCCTTACGTCACGACCCGGGAAAAGGGTACGGGCCTCGGGCTCGCGATCGTCGGCCGGATCATGGAGGACCATGGCGGTTGCATCGAGCTTGGCGATGCCGCCGACAAGATTCCGGGCCAGCGGGGGGCGTGGATGCGCCTGCGCTTTGCGGCGGAAACCGCGGCCGCGAAAGACGCCCAGCCCACGCGGCAGTCGCCATCCCCTCAACTTGCAACGAATGCGTAACAAGCCATGGCTGATGACATTCTTATCGTCGACGACGAGGCGGACATCCGGGAGCTCGTTTCCGGCATCCTGCAGGACGAAGGCTTTATCACGCGCTCGGCGCGGGACAGCGACGACGCCCTGGCGCATGTCGCGAGCCGCAGACCCAACCTCGTCTTTCTCGACATCTGGCTGCAGGGCAGCCGGCTCGACGGGCTGCAATTGCTCGATGCGATGAAGGGACAACACCCCGAATTGCCGATCGTGATGATTTCGGGTCATGGCAACATCGAAACGGCTGTCGCCGCCATCAAGCAGGGCGCTTACGACTTCATCGAGAAGCCGTTCAAGGCCGACCGGCTGGTGCTCGTCGCCCAGCGCGCACTGGAGACGTCGCGCCTCAAGCGCGAGGTCAAGGCGCTCAAGCAGTTTGCGCCTTCAGCGGTGGTCGGCAAATCATCGTCGATGAACCAGCTCCGTCAGACCGTCGAGAAAATCGCTCCTACCAACAGCCGTATCTTGATCGTCGGGCCTGCAGGCGCCGGCAAGGAACTGACCGCCCGCGCCATCCACGCCCATTCGGCGCGCGCCAATGGACCATTCATCGTGATCAATGCGGCGGCAATGATGCCTGAGCGCATGGAGCTCGAGATGTTCGGCGTCGAGCAGCCGACCGACGGGCAAGGGCGCAAGGTCGGCGCACTCGAAGAGGCCCACGGCGGCACCCTGTTCATCGACGAAATCGCCGACATGCCAAGAGAGACCCAGAACAAGATCCTCCGGGTCCTGGTCGAGCAGACCTTCCAGCGCGTCGGTGGTACCCAGAAGGTTCAGGTTGACGTGCGCATCATCTCGTCGACTGGACGCAATATCGAGGCCGAGATTGCGGCCGGGAAATTCCGTGAAGATCTTTATCATCGGCTTTCAGTCGTGCCGATCCGCGTGCCGCCGCTGGCCGAACGCCGGGAGGATATTCCCCAGCTTATCGAATATTTCATGGAACAGATTTCGCTTGGAACAGGTCTGCCGAAACGCTTGATCGGTGACGACGCCATGGCCGTGCTGCAGTCGCACGACTGGCCCGGCAATGTGCGCCAGCTGCGCAACAATGTGGAGCGGCTGATGATCCTGGCCGGCGGCGACCCGGAGGCGGTGATCAATGCCGACATGCTGCCACAGGATGTAGGCTCCATGGTCCCCTCCATGCCCGGCGGCGACGGCGGCGAGCACCTCATGGGACTGCCGCTGCGCGATGCGCGCGAGGTGTTTGAGCGCGAATATCTCGTTGCTCAGATCAGCCGGTTCGGTGGCAACATTTCGCGCACGGCCGAATTTGTCGGCATGGAGCGCTCGGCGCTCCACCGCAAACTCAAAGCCCTCGGAATCGACTAAGCCGATGACACGGGACGAAATGCCAAGCGTCATGCGTTGCGCCTCCGGTGTCGGCTGTCTTGTGCCCTGATGTCGCGTATCGCCTATGTGAATGGCCGCTATCTGCCGCAGCGGGCGGCGACGGTCCATATCGAGGACCGCGGCTATCAATTCTCGGATGGCGTCTACGAGGTCTGCGAAGTAAGGGGCGGCTGCGTCATCGACCAGCGCCGTCATTTGGCACGACTCAAGCGCTCACTTGCTGAGCTCGATATCGCCTTCCCGATGTCGGAGACCGCGCTCGGAATCATCATGCGCGAATGCATGCGCCGGAACCGGGTTCACAATGGCATCATTTATCTGCAGATCACGCGCGGGGTTGCTCGGCGCGATCATGCCTTTCCGCCACCCGGCACCCATCCGAGCGTCGTGGTGACCGCCCGCAACATTGATTTCGCGGGCAACGAACGAGCTGCTGCGGAAGGCCTTGCCGTTGTTACAGTGCCGGACAACCGGTGGCAGCGTGTCGACATCAAATCAATCTCGCTCCTGCCCAATGTGCTCGCCAAGCAGGCCGCGCGCGAGCGGGGCGCGAAGGAGGCCTGGTTCATCGACGGCAAGGGGCAGGTGACCGAAGGCTCCTCAAGCAACGCCTGGATTGTCACCAAGGGCGGCAAGGTGGTGACCCGACCTGCCGATAACGGAATCTTACGGGGCATCACCAGAAGCGTTTTGATCGATGTCATCAAGGCGCAGGGGCTGGAATTGGAGGAGCGGCCGTTCACCGTCGAGGAGGCGCAAGGGGCGCGCGAGGCCTTCCTGACCTCGGCCAGCCAGATCGTGATGCCGGTGGTCCGGATCGACGACCGCCCGGTAGGTAACGGCGCGCCGGGGTCGGTGGCGACGGCACTGCGGGCTGAATTCCATCGGCATGCCGAGCGCAGCTGAGGCTCATTTGCCCCCGACGAAGCAGGTCCTGCCCCCAACTTGTGCTTGCGCCGCCAGCGGCCCTGCCCTGTAATAGCGCAGTCCCGGTTCTGTGGAACGTCTAGCCTAGAAAATGGGCACAGCGACCTGGCAATAAAGCTCGCGGGAAGGGGCCTGCGGGCGAAAAAATGGACCAAAGACAATGGCGGCCGAACGCGCACAAAATCTCCAAGACACCTTCCTCAATCATGTCCGCAAGAACAAAACGCCGCTCACGATCTTCCTGGTGAACGGAGTGAAGCTGCAAGGCGTAGTGACCTGGTTCGATAACTTCTGCGTGCTACTGCGACGCGACGGTCACTCGCAACTCGTCTACAAGCATGCCATCTCAACGATCATGCCGGGTCACCCGATCCAGCTGTTCGAAGGGGCCGAGGAAGCGTCGGCCGGAGACAAGGCCTGATTGGAACCGCGTCGGTTCGATAGTCACGGCGACCGACTGAGCCCGCGTAGGGGCTCGGAGACGGGGCGTGCGCTTGTCATTGAGCCACACCTGCGGGGGCGCGCGCCGCCCTCGACGGATGTGCGCGCCCATGCCGCTCTGCGCTCTCCCGAAGCGAGACTCGAG
>DASSJW010000043.1:0-5472 GCA_035690995.1 Xanthobacteraceae bacterium | reverse complement strand
GCCTTGACCTCCTGCCCCTCGCGCACGGCGATCGACACGACGAGCCCAGGCATCGGGCAGCGTACGGCCTTGCCGGAATCGGTCACCTGCTTGACCGGCATCAGCCGCGCGGCCGCGGCTTCGCGCTCGGTGAAGACGTAGGCGCGCGTCTCGACCCCACGGTGGGAAACGTCGAAGCCGTTGAGGGCCGGGCGCACCTGCACCCAAACCGGGCGGGAGTCGATGGTGCCCGACCATACGGGGTCACCGGGCTTCCAGTCCGAGACGAGGACATGACCCTTCTTGCCGCCGTCTTCGAAGCGGACCACCAGCCGGTCGCCGTCACGCGCAATGTCGAGCAGCATCTCGCTCTCGCCGAGCCGCACGGTGCGCCGATGTTCGCGCGTGATCGCAGGCCCCGGCTGTTGGCCCGAGATGCGGCGCTTGCGCTCGCCGAGCACGTGGTCCATCGCCGCCGTCACGGCGGCGAGCACGCGCGCGGTTTCGCCTTTCGGCGCGATGGGGTGAAACCCGTGCGGAAACTCCTCGGCAAGGAACGCGGTCGAGAGCTTTCCCGCCTGCCAGCGCTTGTGCTGCATCAGCGCCGACAGGAACAGGATGTTGTTGCGGAACCCTTCGATCACAAAGGCATCGAGCGCGTCGGCCTGCGCCGCGATCGCCCCCTCGCGGGTGCGCGCGTGAGTGACGAGCTTGGCGATCATCGGATCGTAGTACAGCGAAATCTCGCCGCCTTCGTAGACGCCGGTGTCGTTGCGCACCGTGACGCCGCCTGAGCTCATCTCCGCCGGCGGCCGGTATCGCACCAGGCGGCCGATCGAAGGCAGGAAGTTGCGCGTCGGGTCCTCGGCATAGACCCGCGTCTCGACCGCCCAGCCCGAGAGCTTCACGTCGGCCTGCTTGAGCTTGAGCTTCTCGCCCGCCGCCACCCGGATCATCTGTTCGACCAGATCGATGCCGGTCACCAGTTCAGTGACGGGATGCTCGACCTGCAGCCGCGTGTTCATTTCGAGGAAGTAGAAGCTCCTGTCCTGGCCGGCCACGAACTCCACGGTCCCCGCCGAGTCGTAGCCGACCGCCTTGGCGAGCGCGACCGCCTGCTCCCCCATTTTCTTGCGCGTGGCGACATCGAGCAGCGGGCTGGGCGCTTCCTCCACCACTTTCTGATTGCGCCGCTGAATCGTGCATTCGCGCTCGCCGAGATGGATGACGTTGCCGTGCTTGTCGCCCAGGACCTGGATCTCGATATGACGCGGATCGACGATGAATTTCTCGATGAAGACCCGGTCGTCGCCGAACGACGATTTCGCCTCGGAGCGCGCGCGGGTGAAACCTTCGGCGACCTCCGCCTTGGAATACGCAATGCGCATGCCCTTGCCGCCACCGCCCGCCGACGCCTTGATCATCACGGGGTAGCCGATTTCATCGGCAATCTTTACCGCGCGCTTCTCATCGGTGATGACGCCGAGGTGGCCTGGAACGGTGGAAACCTTGGCCTTCGCGGCGGCCTTCTTGCTCTCGATCTTGTCGCCCATGGCGGCGATCGCGCCGGGATTTGGGCCGATGAAGACAATGCCGGCCTTCGCGAGCGCCCTTGGGAAGGCCTCGCGCTCGGACAGGAATCCGTAGCCCGGATGCACCGCCTCGGCGCCGGTTTGCTTGCAGGCGTCGATGATCTTGTCGATGACGAGATAGCTCTCCGCAGCGACCGGCGGTCCGATCGGAACGGCCTCGTCGGCCATTTCGACGTGAAGCGCATCCCGATCGGCTTCGGAATAGACGGCGACGGTCTCGATACCCAACCGCCGCGCAGTCTTGATGATGCGGCAGGCGATTTCGCCTCGGTTGGCGATCAGAATTCGCTTGAACATGCCGCGATTGGACCCCGCGAGCCCAGCGTTTAGGCTTTGCTGCGGGGCAGCGTAAATGTCAACAGCCGCTTCCTTCGCGGCGTCGGCATCTCTCGCGCCAGTGCGGACGGGATATCAGGCGTGTAGACGGCCGAGTTCAGTCACCCGAACCGGGGGTCCGGGGCTTCGGACAACGTCAACTAGACGAAGAAGCGCGGCGGGCGCCGGGTGCGGACGTGGCTGGCGATCCAGGCGAGGACATAGGCGTCGACATGGCGCGAGTTGCGCACGCTGGCCCAGGGCATCTTGCGCATGGTGGCCCAGTCCCGCGCCTGCACAAGTTGGCCCGCCAGCCGCACCACAATCGGCGACCGTCGGATCGCCGCAAGTAGCGCATACAGACCAGTGCCGGCCGAAGGCTCGGAACCCGTGGTCATCGACGCTCTCCCGCCCCGCTCCGGGGACTTGTGCTCTTACGCGTTGAGGGGTGACTGGCTACAACAACGCCCGTCCAACCGAGCGGTTCCCTCACGCCTATTGGTATTAGTCGCATCACCTCGATTTTGGTTCGATCGATATCGCTGATTATCGCGACCAGCGCGCGGACGGCGGGGCGGGTCTATGGCGAAGTTGCGGCAGAACGCGGCAAACCGATGGACTCACGAGGAATTGTCCCCGCTCCCGGCGCGGCTGCATAAGGCAATACCGGCAACGCCGCGTGTGCGGTGCGGAAAAAGGCAAGCGCAGGGCGCCGCGCGCATGCGCAGCCATGTCGCCCAGCGAGTCGCACCGCCGTCACATGATGCTTGTATTGCCACCGGCAACCTGGGCTTGCGACTCGAAGCCTTTTCTCTGGCGCCAAGCGCACGGCACCGCGCAACCTGTCCCATGCCGCGGCGCCACGGCGGCGCCCGGACGGTAGAGATGGCGACGCTCGCTCCGGATGTTTCCCTGAGCAGTCGATTCGGTGCTGTCTACTTCTGGCCTGCTATTCGGTGCAGCGCGTGTCGTCTTGCCCGCCGGCGCGGCAAAGCGTCGCTTCGGTCCGTCGCGGGACGACAAATTTCTTTCCTGGCGCTCACAAGGCACCACTCAATCATGCTATAGCCGCGCGCCACGGCGGAATGATGCTTTTATAGTCGCCGACTATCGCGCCAACCCTGGCTGTTGAATTGGCAACTCACTATAGTATTGCCTTCCAAAATTATTGGCCGCCATGCGACGGAGGTGAGTGATGACTCTCGCGATCAACGATACTGCACCGGATTTCGAAGCGGAAACGACCGAAGGCAAGATTCGCTTTCACGATTGGATCGGCGACAAATGGGCCGTGCTGTTCTCGCATCCCAAGGATTTTACCCCGGTCTGCACCACCGAGCTCGGCTACATGGCTAAGATCAAGCCGGAGTTCGACAAACGCGGCGTCAAGATCATCGGCCTGTCGGTCGATCCGGTTGACAAGCACGCGGGCTGGGCGAACGACATCAAGGAGACACAGGGCTTCGCGCCGAACTATCCCATGATCGGCGACACCGACTTCAACGTATCGAAGCTCTACGGCATGCTTCCGGCCGCCGTGTCGGGAGATCCGAACAAACGCACGGCCGCCGACAATCAGACCGTGCGCAACGTCTTCGTGATCGGCCCCGACAAGAAGATCAAGCTCATCCTGGTCTATCCGATGACCACCGGCCGCAACTTCGACGAGGTGTTGCGCGTGATCGACTCGCTGCAGCTCACCGCCAAGCACAAAGTGGCAACGCCGGTGAACTGGAAGCACGGCGAGGACGTGATCATTGCCGGCTCGGTGAGCGACGAGGACGCCAAGAAGCAATACCCGCAGGGCTGGAAGGCGCCCAAGCCCTACCTGCGGATCGTACCGCAGCCGAAAGCCTGACATTCAGCCAAAGTTTTCGCTTGAGGGCGCGGCGAAAGCCGCGCCCTTTTGCATCCGCAGCTTAGGCGACTTGACTTTGCCGTTGCCTTGGCCCGGATGGGCCACGAAATTCGCAATTCTGTTCCCCGCGTCGCGCTTCGCTACGCGGCTCCTAGACAGAACCGAGGAGAGAGATCGATGGACGTGCGCGCGGCGGTGGCATTCGAAGCGGGCAAGCCGCTCGAGGTGACGACGGTGACGCTGGAAGGTCCCAAGGCGGGTGAAGTCCTGGTGGAGATCAAGGCGACCGGCATCTGCCATACCGACGAGTTCACGCGCTCCGGCGCGGACCCCGAAGGCCTGTTTCCCGCCATCCTCGGCCACGAAGGCGCCGGCATCGTGGTCGACGTCGGGCCGGGCGTCACGTCGGTGAAGAAAGGCGACCACGTCATTCCGCTCTACACGCCGGAATGCCGGCAGTGTCCGTCGTGCCTGTCGCGCAAGACCAATCTGTGCACCGCGATCCGCGGCACCCAGGGCCAGGGCGTGATGCCCGACGGCACGTCGCGCTTCTCCATCGAGGGCAAGCCGATTCACCACTACATGGGCTGCTCGACCTTCGCCAATTTCACCGTCCTGCCGGAGATCGCGGTCGCCAAGATTCGCGAGGACGCCCCCTTCGACAAGGTTTGCTACGTCGGCTGCGGAGTGACGACCGGGATCGGCGCGGTGATCAACACCGCCAAGGTCGAGCCAGGCGCAAAATGCATCGTGTTCGGCCTCGGCGGCATCGGCCTCAACGTGATCCAGGGACTGCGGCTGGTCGGCGCCAGCATGATCATCGGCGTCGACATCAACAATGCCCGCAAGCAATGGGGCGAGCGCTTCGGCATGACCCACTTCGTCAACCCGAAGGAGATCGGCGGCGAGCTCGTCCCCTACCTCGTCAACCTGACCAAGAGCGGCGCCGATCAGATCGGGGGCGCCGATTACACCTTCGAGTGCATCGGCAACGTGAATCTCATGCGCGCGGCGCTCGAGAGCTGCCATCGCGGCTGGGGCGAGAGCATCATCATCGGCGTGGCCGGCTCGGGCCAGGAGATCGCCACCCGCCCGTTCCAGCTCGTGACCGGACGGGTGTGGCGCGGCACCGCGTTCGGCGGCGCGCGGGGCCGCACCGACGTGCCCAAGATCGTCGACTGGTACATGGACGGCAAGATCGAGATCGATCCCATGATCACGCACGTGATGCCGCTCGCCGACATCAACAAGGGATTCGACTTGATGCACGCGGGCAAATCAATTCGCGGCGTCGTGACCTATTGACGGAGACACCCGAGATTCCCGCTTGACGCGCAGGCCCGCGAGCTAGCGCGCAAGCCTGCAACTGCGGCAAAAGCGTGTCCGCGGGCTTAACGGAATCCCAACAAACGACGGACAAATCTTTGCCCAAAGTCCATGTGAATCACGGGCTCGAATTTGGGGCTTGATTCTTGTCGGGGGTTTCGGGGGAATGCGTCGTCTTGCGTTTGCGTTGCTGGTGCCATTTGTGCTGTGGAGTTCGTGTGCGACCGCCGATTACCGCATCACCCGCGACCACGGCGGTCTGGTCGACCAGTACAAGGTCAAATACGCGGCGATCCGCGATCGCGGCGAGCGCGTCATCATCGACGGAATCTGCAACTCCGCCTGCACGCTGGTGCTCGGAATCGTTCCGCTCAACCGGGTATGCGTCACGCCGCGGGCAAG
>DASSJW010000042.1:0-3589 GCA_035690995.1 Xanthobacteraceae bacterium | reverse complement strand
GCACGTACATGGCGAGCCGCTCGAGCCCGTAGGTCAGCTCGCCCGACACCGGCGCGCATTCGAAGCCCGCCACCTGCTGGAAGTAGGTGAACTGCGACACCTCCATGCCGTCGCACCAGCATTCCCAGCCCAGCCCCCAGGCGCCGAGCGTGGGCGATTCCCAATCGTCCTCGACGAAGCGGATGTCGTGGAGCGCGGGATCGATGCCGATCGCGACCAGCGATTTGAGGTAGAGTTCCTGGATGTCGTCGGGCGACGGCTTCAGGATCACCTGGAACTGGTAGTAATGCTGCAGGCGGTTGGGGTTCTCGCCGTAGCGGCCGTCCTTGGGCCGGCGCGAGGGCTGCACATAGGCCGCGTTCCATGGCTTGGGCCCGAGCGCGCGCAGCGTGGTCGCGGGATGGAACGTCCCGGCACCGACCTCCATGTCGTAGGGCTGCAGGATCACGCAGCCGTAGTCCGCCCAATAACGCTGCAGCGCCAGGATCAGGCCCTGAAACGAGCGCTGCGGGCGCATGTGGGCGGGGAGATCGTTGCTCATGGGAATCCGGAAGGAGCCGATGGCGACATCGCAAGCCGGCGAGCGCCGGCTTGCGCGTATTCGTCCCGATACCGGGTGAACCCGCCATCGGTTGGCGCGCTAGACCTATCGGCCGCGATCCCGAGGGTCAAGAACGCAGCCGCGGGCCGCAGGCGGCCACGTGGCGTGACGACGGCACGACCTGTCATTATTGTTTGCATGATGGTCATCGCCCGCCGCGCCCTTCTCGCCTTGATCGTCGCAGCGCTTGCACTGGCGGCAGCGCGCGGTGCAGACGCGCAGGACTATCCCAGCCGGCCGATCAAGCTCGTGGTCGCCTTTACCGCCGGCGGCACCACCGATTTCGTCGCGCGCCTCCTCGCCGAACGGCTTCGGACCCTGCTCGGGCAGCCTGTCATCGTCGAGAACCGGCCGGGCGCGAACGGCGCCATCGCCGCCGAATACGTCGCCAAGTCAGACCCCGACGGCTACACCTTGTTCTTCACCACGGTGGGTGCGGTCGCGATCAATCCCGCGCTCCGCGGCAACCTGGCCTACGACCCGATCAAGGATTTCGCGCCGGTCGGCATGGCCGTGTTCAACTCGACCATGCTGGTGGTGAAGGCGTCGATGCCGGTCAATTCCGCGCGCGAACTCGCCGCGCTGGCGGCCGAACGACCGGGTGCCATCACCATCGGCATCACCGGGCTCGGCGCCATCTCCCACCTCGGGCTCGAGCTCTTCCAGGCGGCCGCCGGCGTCAAGTTCCAGGCGGTGCCCTATCGGGGCGCGGCCCAGGCGGTGACCGATCTCCTCGCCGGCCAGGTCGACGGCCTGTTCGGCGACGTTCCCACCGTCATCGCCCAAATCAAGGCGGGCAAGCTCAAGGCACTGGCGGCGACATCGCAGGAGCGCTCCGACATTTTCCCGGCGGTCCCGACTTTTGTGGAGCAAGGCTTTCCCGATACCGTCGCCAACCAATGGGCCGGCATTCTGGCGCCGGCGCTCACCCCGCCCGCGGTGGTCACCAAGCTCAACGCGGCCCTCAATGCCGCGCTCGCCGATGCCGATGTGCGCGGCAAGCTGGCGCAAACCGGCGTCATGCCCTCTCCCGGCACGCCGGAGGAGTTCGCCCGCGACCTGGCGCAGGAAATCGCCCGCTGGGGCCAGTTGATCCGCGCCAAGGGCATCAGGGGCGAATAGCGAGGAAGCGGGGATCGGACACCGTCATTCCGCGCGCGCCGGAGGGCGCCAACCCGGAATGACGAAAAAATCCATCCATGAACCCGCGCGGCCGCCGGCGCGACGAACGTTTGGAACGTCAATTGGAGGGTGCCATGATCGTTCAATCGCTCGTGACGGCGTTCACCATCGCCTTCCTCGCGACTGCGATGCTCGGCCACGTGCTGCTGCTGCGCGCGATCTTTGTACCCGCCAACAATCGGAAGTCAGGAAGAGCCGCGGAGCGAGCGTCAGGTCGGACGCCAATCGCCGGTCCTGGGATCGCGACGTAGGGTCGGCAACGCCTCGCGCGCCGCCGGGTCGATAGAGGAAGCCTTCTTTACGCGATCAAGTTCCTCGTTGATACGCCGCACCTCTTTCACCGCCCAGTGGACGAGCGCGCCGGCGCCGAGCGCGCCCAGCGCGAGCTTGATCAGCGGCGAGAAGATGAGCGGCGGCATGGAGGTCTCCTTCGACATCCTCACAGTCCGTAACGCGCCCAATGCGCGCGTGTTTCGAGTGCCGAGATGACATCCTCGGCGAAATTCCCACCGTGCAGCAAGCGTTCCAGGCCCGAGACGCCCGGCTGCACACGGCCGAACCAGCTGCGCGCGGGTGACACCAGGGGAGTGATGACATCATCACCGAAGCGCGCGCGCAAGGTGGTTCGCAGGTCGCCGATGCCGTCGGCCAAGCCGAGCCCGATCGCCGTGCTACCGGTCCAGTACTCGCCGGAGAACAAGGTTTTTTCTGGACCCTTGAGCCGGGCGCCGCGGCTGCCCTTGACGAGATCGATGAAGCCCTCATGGATCTCCTGCTGCACGGCCTTGAGCCGCTCCACGTCCTCCGGTTTTTCCGGCAGGAAGGGATCGAGCATGGCCTTGTTCTCGCCCGAGGTATAGAGCCGGCGCTCGATGCCGAGCTTGTCCATGAGCTTGGCAAAACCGAACGAACCGCCGACCACGCCGATGGAACCGACGATCGAGGACGCATCACAAATGATCTCGTCAGCGGCACAGGCGATCATATAGCCGCCCGAGGCTGCAACGTCTTCGGCAAATGCGATCACGGGGCGTTCGTGCTCGGCGGCCAGCGCGCGGATGCGACGGTAGATCAGATGCGATTGCACCGGCGAACCGCCGGTCGAATTGATCACCAGCGCCACCGCCCGTGCCCTGCGCATGCCGAAGGCGCGTTCGAGCGGACGCGCGACGTTGGCGAGTGTAAGGCCCGGCTTCAGCGGGGTCGAAATGCCGATGACTCCCGACAGCCGCACCACCGGCACGACCGGAGTGTCGCCGCGCAGCCGCTTCGGCAATATCGGTCGCAGCGCGGCGCGGGCGCTCGCGAACAGCTGCTTCAAATGCTCGAAGATATCTTGATCAGCCATAAGGTTGTGTTCTCATTTCGAAGGGCATTGTGTTCTCGCATCCTACGGGCATAGCCGGCGTGGCGGCTGAGGTCGGCCGCGGGCCGCGGCGGGATGTCGCTCCATAGGCCGCCCGCATGTCGGTCTCAAGTTACCTTTCGTCAACTACTGGAATGCTTATTGCAAGCAGCTCTTTGCAAGCAGTTCGACGCGGCATGACCGTGCCAGCGGCCGGCCGAGCCCGGGGGAAACGATGAAGATCTACATGCTGATGGTCCTGATCGGCACCATTGCCGCGATGTCCCACGTCAACGTCGACCGCAAATCGCCCGGACGCGGAGCGTGATCACCGCTGCGTGATGTCGATCCGCCGGCCCGCATGCGGCGATGCCTATGCAGCAGCGCGCAAGGCGATCCCGCTCGCCTCGCATTCAGATCTCGCCCAGGCTCAGCGCGACACCCCCGCGGAGCACCGCTTC
>DASSJW010000041.1:0-3420 GCA_035690995.1 Xanthobacteraceae bacterium | reverse complement strand
GTCGCCGATTCGGTGGTGGCGGGTAAGACCGTGGTCTTTACCGGCTCGCTCGAAAAGATGACGCGCGACGAAGCCAAGGCCATGGCCGAGCGGCTCGGCGCCAAGGTCGCGGGTTCGGTGTCGCAGAAGACCGACTATGTCGTTGCCGGCCCCGGCGCCGGCTCGAAGCTGGGCAAGGCCAAGGATCTCGGTGTAGCCGTGCTCACGGAAGACGAGTGGTTCGACCTCGTCGGCGAACGCCGCTAGCGCCGTTCGGCGCGCGTTTCCCCGCGGATTTGGCGGCGTTCGACCGCTTTCAAGCCCTTCGGGTCCGCCCCGCTGTCACGGTGCGGAGCAAAGCGGAGCGTGCGCCGGCTCAGATATGGCCGGTGAGCGCCAGCACCACGACGATCAGCAGGATCAGGCCCAGGCCGCCACCGGGTGCATAGCCCCAGTCCCGGCTGTAGCCCCAGGTCGGCAACGCGCCGACCAATGCAAGAATAAGCACGATGATCAGAATGGTCGTCAGCATGGTTGGCCTCGCTCAAGTGAATAATGCGGCGGACTAACGCGGCGGGAGGCGCCCAGTTCCATTTCGGGAACCAAGCTCGCGTCGGGCAAGGTGGGGAGCGAAAGCCGGACCCGCGCTCGGACGAGCTCTCTAGCGGCGCACCAGCGTGAACACGGCGACGGCAGTCGCCACCCCGAACGCGAGCATCAGCAACAACAGCGGGACGGCACCGGTTGCATGGGCGACGGCGAGCCCGCCGAGCTGGGCGGCGGCGGCGCCGATTGCCATCTGAATAAAGCCGGTCAGGCCGGACGCGGTGCCGGCCACCTGCGGACGGATGCTGACGGCCCCGGCGACCGAGGTCGGCAACAGCAGGCCATTGCCGAAGCCGATGATGATCTGCGGAAGGAAGATCGTGCTCATGTCCCAGCCGGGCAGTGCGAGATAGACCAGCAGGTTGAGCAGGCAGCCCGCGACGGTGAGGGCGATTCCCCACCAGATCAAAGTGTCGATGCCGAGCCGGCCGGTCAGCCGCGACACGGCGAAATTGCCCGCCATGAATCCGATCGAGGGAACGAAGAACCAAAGGCCGTATTCCGCTGATGTGTGCCCCAGCGTCGTCACCACCACGTAGGGGGCGCCGCCGAGAAAGCTGAAGAAAGGCGCCGAGCCGAAGCCGGCGCACAGCGCGTAGCCGAAGAAGCGCGGACTGACCGCCAGCGCGGCGAGGTCGGCGCGGAAACGGCCCCATCCGCCCGGCGCGGTGGAGAATGCATGCGTCTCGGGCAACGCCAGCATCGCCCAGGCGAAGACCGTAATACTCAGAGCGGCGGTGAAGACGAAGATCGCGCCCCAGCCGAACAATGTGTCGAGAACGCCGCCGATGAGCGGCGCGGCCATGGGCATGAGCACCACCACCGAGGTGACCAGCCCGATCATGGAGGCCGCGTGTTCGCGGTCGTATAGATCGCGGATGATCGCGCGTCCGATGGTTTGTCCAGTCGAGGCGCCGAGCGATTGCGCGACGCGGGCGACGATGAGAGCCGCAATGCTGGTGGCGAAGATGGCCGCGGTGCTGGCGACGGTCGCAAGCGCAAGTCCAGCCAGCACGACCGGCCGGCGCCCGAAACGGTCGGACAACGGACCGAACACCAGTTGCGCCACCGCGAGCCCCAGGAGATAGAGCGAGACGGTAAGCTGGACGCTGGCGGGATCGGCAGCGAATTTGGCCACCAGGCTGGGGATCGCCGGCACCAGGATGTTGAGCGAGAGCGAGCTCACCCCGGTCATGGCGATCAGCAAGGCCAGCAGCCGCCATCGCGACGGACGCGCCGCACTCCTGGTCGTGCTCTTCGTCGATGGATCGAGCAACGGATGGCCTGGCGGGTTCAGCTTCGTGCGAGTGGACGCGTGGCGGCCGCGAGCCATGCGCGCGTCTCGGCATCGACGAGCGGCGCCAGCATCTGCGCGACGCGCGCATGATAGCCGTCGAACCAGTCCGTCTCCTCCGGCGTGAGCATATCTGCCACGACCAGCCGACGATCGATGGGCGCCAGCGTCAGCGTCTCGAATGCATTGAGCGGTTTCTCGGCGCCGGGAACGGCGGCGGCCTCCACCACCAGCACAAGATTTTCGATGCGGATCCCGTAGGCGCCGGCTTTGTAATAGCCGGGCTCGTTCGACAGGATCATGCCGCGTCGCAGCGGCGTCGTGCCCAGCTTGGAAATGCGGGCGGGGCCTTCGTGCACCGAGAGATAGCTGCCGACGCCGTGGCCGGTGCCATGGTCGAAGTCGAGGCCCGCCACCCACAGTGATTGGCGCGCAAACGAGTCGAGCTGCGCGCCGGTGGTCCCGTCGGGAAAGATCGCGCGCGCAATGGCGATGTGACCCTTGAGCACGCGGGTGAAGCGCTCGCGCATCTCGGCGGTCGGCTCGCCGACCGCGACCGTGCGCGTGATGTCGGTGGTGCCGTCCTGATATTGGCCGCCGGAATCGATCAGAAACAACTCGCCGGCGGCAATGCCGCGATTGGTCCTGGTGGTGACGCGGTAATGTACAATCGCGCCATCGGGGCCGGCTCCGGAGATGGTCGGAAACGACACATCCTTGAGCAGGCCGGTATCGCGTCGAAAGCTTTCGAGCGCGGCAACCGCGTCGATCTCGGTGAGGGTGCCGCGCGCAGCCTCGCGATCGAACCAGGTGAGGAAACGCGTCACCGCGGCGCCGTCGCGAATATGCGCCGCCCGCGCGCCGGAAATCTCGGCCTGGTTCTTCACCGCCTTCATCAGCGCAATCGGGCAAGGCCCGCGTGCGACTTTGCCACCGTGGCTGGTGACGAGGCGCGCCAGCGCATCGGCGGCGGTGGCCTGGTCGAGACGTACGGTCTTGTGTGCTTGTCCGAGCGCTGCCAGCGCTTGCACGAAATCCGCCGGCTCGCGCACGTCGGCGAGGGTTTCCAGCCGATCGCGCACGTCGTTCGAGAGCTTGCGTCCGTCGACAAAGAGCGCCGGCCGGCCCGCCTGCGGCACGACAGCGAAGGCGAGCGGCAAGGGCGTGTGAGCGACGTCCGAACCGCGGATGTTGAAAGCCCAGGCGACGGCGTGCGGATCGGACACGACCAGGGCGTCGGCGCGCAGTTTCGACAACTCGGCACGGATGCGAGCGAGCTTCTCCTCCGCCGCCTCACCGGCGAAGCGCAGGTCATGCAGCGTGATCGGACCCAGCGGTGGGGCAGGACGGTCGCTCCAGATTGCGTCGATCAAGTCGGGCTCGACCGCCACCAAAGTGGAGCCCGCCGCGGCGCAGGCCTTGGCCAGCCGCTCGGCGCTCTCAACCGTGTGGAGCCAGGGGTCGTATCCGAGGCGGTCGGCGCTGGTGAGATTGGTCTCGATCCAGCGATCCGGCGGCGTCTCCACGAGATGCTCGATGGC
>DASSJW010000040.1:0-2928 GCA_035690995.1 Xanthobacteraceae bacterium | reverse complement strand
GACCGACGAGCTGCGCCGGGCTGCCAAAGCGGGCGCCTCTTTCCTGCTCAGCCTCACCGAACACACGATCGACGTTGCGCGTGACAGCGGTGCGACGCCCGTGCTCATTCCGGCCACTCACGGTGACTTGGCGTCCCTGCTGCGCGCGGCCGAGGCCGCGGACAAACTTGGGATTTCGGCGATCCTCGATCCGATCCTCGATCCGATTCATTTTGGGTTCACGGCCTCGTTGCAACGATACGCGGAGCTCCGACGTGTGGTGCCGGAGGCCGAAATCCTGATGGGGACCGGCAATCTGACGGAGCTGACGGACGCCGATTCCGGCGGCGTTACCGCGACCCTCCTCGGCATCTGTTCCGAGCTGCGCATCCGCAACGTGCTCGTCGTTCAGGTCAGCCCCCATACCCGTCGCACGATCCAGGAGCACGACGCGGCGAGACGGATGATGTTTGCGGCCCGCGAAGACGACAGCCTTCCGCGCGATTACGGCGGGGCTTTGGTGCAATTGCACGACCGATCGCCGTTTCCGAACACACCGCAGGAAATTGCCGAGTTGGCAGCCCAGATCCGGGATGCCAACTTCCGCATCGAGACGGCGGAGGATGGAATCCACGTCTATAGCCGGGACGGCCATTACGTCGCGCAGGATGCGTTCACGCTCTTTCCCAAGCTTGGTGTTGGAAAGGATGCGCCGCACGCCTTCTATCTCGGAGCAGAACTGATGAAGGCGGAGATCGCGTGGCGCCTGGGAAAGCGTTATGCCCAGGACGAAGCGCTCAATTGGGGCTGCGCGGTCGACCCCCTGGTCGAGGACCGCACGCGCCTGCGCGAAGTGGGACATACGTTACGCGCCTCGAGTTCCGCGAGTTGACGCCATGCCGCTGATCCGCGAAACCATCTTGACGACGGTCAGTGCGGAAGGACGTCTTCACATCACGCCCATCGGCATCATCGCCGGCGGCGACGGATGGACCATCGCCCCGTTCCGGCCGTCGACGACACTCGATAATCTTCGCGCCGTGCCGTTTGCGGTGGCGAACCACACCGATGACGTTCGCATCTTTGCCGGCTGCTTGACCGGCCGGCAGGAATGGCCGACGCGGGCATCGGACAATGTCCCGGTGCCGCGATTGGTTGGTGCCCTTGCGCATGTCGAGCTTGCTGTCGTCGGCGTGACCGAGGACGAACAGCGGCCGCGATTCCAATGCGTCGTCGTGGGCCATGGGCTGCACGCGCCGTTTGAGGGCTTCAACCGCGCGCAAGCTGCCGTGATCGAAGCCGCGATCCTCGTGAGCCGTCTGCACATGCTGCCGCGCGAGAAAATCGAGGCGGAAATCGGCTACCTCGAGGCCGCCATCGAAAAGACGGCAGGTGCGCGGGAGACCGAAGCCTGGGTTTGGCTCATGGAGGCCGTCCGCGCGCATTTCGCCAGAAAAGGCCAAAGCGCTGCCTCGAACCACCCCCTCAGCTAACCGTTTACGCGGGGCCGGGCGCTTGTTCGTCGGACCCCCGCCACCCCGTGGCCGGAACGAAGCGCGAAACTGGTCCGGTTCTTGCTTGATGCCGGGTCACGGCCATTGCCCAGCGCAGTGTCCGTGAGTCACGGAGGATGCGCCCATCAATCAACGATGGGACCAATTGATGCTCACAGCCCTGATCTTGGTTTGCTCGCTCGCAACTGTTCCGGACCTTGGCGACTGCACGCGAGACAACGCTCTCGACGTCGTCTATGTCCCCGCCACATTCGCCAATCCAGCCGCCTGTTTCATGCACGGGCAAGCCTACTTTGCCGACAGCGAGATGGGACGGAATCTCGCCCGTAACGAAGCGGTCAAGGTGATCTGCGTGCGCAGCCCAACCAACAGGGTGGACAAGGCGGAGAGCAGCCACTGACCGCGCGTTTCGCGCGGTCTCGACGGCGCTTGCGTCACTCGCTCTACGTCATGCCGCAGGCGTCAGCGCGCTTGGTTTGGTGCCGACCGCCACCGCAAAAGCTGGGCGCGCATCGATCGCGGCCTGCCAGCGGGTGAGCTCGGGATAGGCCGGCCGCTCGATCGGGAATTCCAGGCAACGCTTGACGATCGATCCGAGCGCGATGTCGGCGATCGTAAAGCGATCGAGCGCGAACCAATTGCGTCCGGCGATGTGGCCATCGAGTATTTTGAGCTGCGCAACGAGGTCGGCCGCCTGCGCGCCGAAATCCGCGGCCCGCTCCGCGGGGGCCTTCTTCGCGTCCTTGAACACCGCGACATAAGGTGTGTTCAGGGCGCCGAGGAGCCAGTCCATCCAGCGCTCGACCATGGTGCGCTCGGCCGGTGTGGCTCCGGTCAGCATCGGCCCGTGGACGGCCGCGAGATACCGTAGGATGGTGTGGGATTCCCAGATCACCAGATCGCCGTCGATCATGGTTGGAACCTTCGCGTTGGGATTGAGCTTGCGGTATGCGTCGGTCAGCGTGTTGCCGAACTGACGGCCGTAATCCTCACGGGTGTAGGACAGGCCAAGCTCCTCCAGGCAGAAGATCACCTTCTGCACGTTTCCCGATGTCTGACGGCCCAGCAATCTGATCACGTCGCGTCCTCCATTCTGCCGGCGGGACGATTTCGCTTTCGGCCGCCAATTGCTTGCTATGCATATTCTCGGATGCCATCAGCCGCGCGGCTTGTAGGCGATGGCGTCCATTTCGATCTTTGTACTGATCACTGCGCGCGCCTCCACGGTGGTGCGCGCCAGCACGGCATCCTTGAAGTGCTCTCCGAACACGCGGTTGTAGCGTCCGAAGTCGCGGGCGTCCTCTAGATAAGTGGTGACGCGCACGACGTCGGAGAGCGTCGCACCTTCTTCCGCGAGAATCCGGCGAATGGCTTCGATCGTGCCCCGCGTTTCATCCTCGATCGTTCCCGAGATCATATTGCCCTCGGCGTCTTT
>DASSJW010000039.1:0-14493 GCA_035690995.1 Xanthobacteraceae bacterium | reverse complement strand
ATTGCATGGCGCATGACATCTTGATCCGCGGTGGGCTGCTGCTCGACGGCACCGGCGCCGCGGGCAGGCCCGGCGACCTCGCGATCCGCGAGGGCCGTATCGCGGCCATCGGCACCGACCTCGGCAACGATGCGGCGAAAGTGATCGACGCCACGGGACTGGCGGTGGCGCCGGGCTTCATCGACATCAAGACTCATTCCGACTTCACGCTGCCGATCAATCCCAAGGCCGAGAGCAAGGTGCGCCAGGGCGTGACCACCGAGATCATCGGCCATTGCGGCTTCTCGGTCGCGCCGGCGCTGCCGGGCAAGGTCGAGCTCCTGCGCGACTATCTGAGCCCGAGCGCGCCATGGCTGCCGTTCAAGGAAACAACCTTTCCCGCTTACCTCGACGGTTTCCCCGCGACCGCCGTGAACGCCGGGATGCTGGTCGGTCACAACACGCTCCGTCTCATGGTCATGGGCATGGCCGATCGGCCGCCGACGCCGGACGAGCTGGCGCAGATGGTCGCTCTGCTGGAGGAGGCGCTCGACGCCGGCGCGCTCGGGCTCTCCTCGGGGCTGTTCACCGCGCCCGGCTCCTACGCGCAGCCCGCCGAGATGATCGCGCTCTGCCGCGTCGTCAAGCGCCATAACGCCGGCTACTTCACTCACATCCGCGACGAAGCGAACCGAGTGCTGGAAGCACTCGAGGAAGCGATCGCCATCGCCGAGGCCTGCGGCGTGCATGTCGAGATCGTGCACTTCAAATGCTCGGGAACAGACAACTGGGGCAAGGCCGCGCGCGCGCTCGACATGATCGCGGCCGCCAAGGCGCGCGGGCTCGACGTCGACTGCGATTCCTATCCCTACGCGGCCGGCAGCAACCCGCTCAAGAATCTGATGCCGCAATGGGTGCAGGCGGGCGGCGTCGTGGCAATGCTCGAGCGGCTCGCACAGGGGCCGACGCGCGAGCGCATCCGCACCGACATTGCCCGCGACGGGCTCAACAATTGGGGACGCCTCCCCTCGTGGGACTGCGTGCAGATCTCGATCTCGCCCCATCTGCCGCAGCATGCCGGACGCACGATCGGCGCACTCGCGAGCGAGCGCGGCGAGGATCCGATCGATACCGTCGCCGACTACCTGATCGCGGACAAGGGCGCGACACGGGTGCTGGTCACATCCATCGCGGAAGACGACATCCGCACCATCGTGCGCTCGCCGCTCGCTCTGGTGGGCTCCGACGGCAACTGTGTCGCGACCTACGGCACCGTGAGCCAGGGCATGCCGCACCCGCGTTTCTACGGCACGTTCCCGCGCATCATCGGCCACTACGCCGGCGAGCTCGGTTTGATCCCGCTCGAACTCGCGGTTCACAAGATGACCGGCGCGACCGCGCGTGCGCTGAAGCTCAGGGATCGCGGGCTGCTCCGGGAGAACTATCGCGCCGACGTGACTGTGTTCGATCCCGCGAACTTCAGGGACCGCGCCACCTACGCCGATCCGCATCAGTATCCGAGCGGTACGCGCACCACCGTGATCGTCAACGGCACGCTCGTGGTCGAGGACGCAACCCATACCGGCGCGCTGCCGGGCAAGGTGCTGCGGCGGGACGGCGACGGCCGCGTGGGCTGATCGTCGCTCATCCCACGACGGTGATGCTGCATTCTCTGGTCAGCGCGCCTGGCCCGAGGAGGTCGCGCTGGGATGGCTCAGCGCCCAGATGTAGTCGGCCACGGCCGACACCTCAGACGGCGAGAGCTGGGCGCCGCGACTGAAAGCCACTTGGGGCGGATTGCCGTTATTGCCCCGGGCTTGCGCTAAATCCGCGCGATGCCTTTGGCAGTGCCGGTATCCCGGGAACGCGAGCGCCGCGGACCGGACACGCAAAACTATGGTTTTCGTTCTGGAATCTGGATCAGTTCGCTCAATTGCGCGCTCGAGAGTGGCGCCGGGATGTATTTGAACGTGACCGCGTCCGCCACGATGTCGTCGAGCCCCGACAGGCGATCCGGATTGACGGCCTCCTTCGGCAGAAATTCCTGCAGCGCGCGCTTGGCGGTGGCCTCGTTGATATTCGACCATGCGGCGTAGGCCTTGAGGCCCTCCGGCGTGGAATAGACCCAATCCAATGCCTCGCGGTAGGCGCGCATGAAGCGGACGAAAACGTCCTTGCGCTGGGCGAGCTCACCGGCGTTGGCGATGATAAGACGGATCGTCTGCCGGTCGATCGCCGGATCGTCGGACGCCTTGGCGATGACGCGGATCTTTCCTTGTTCCACGGCATCGACTCCGAACGGTGCACCCGCCCAGCCCACGTCGATCTGGCCGCTCATCACCTGCGTCAGCGTTGCCGGCGCCGAGCCGGTCTGCGTCGGCTTGAACTTGAGGCCCATGGACTTTTGGAACGCAAGCACCGTCGTGTGCGTCGAAGAACCGGTGGTCGAATACGCTACCGTCTTGCCGTCGGTGTCCCGCATGCTCTTGATCGGCGAATTGGTCGGAACGTACCAGAACAGCTGGCTGCCGCCGGTGAAGGTCGACCCGATGACACGGATGGGCGCGCCCTTGGCATAGGCGCCCAGCACCCCCAGGAATCCCGCGGCAACGCCGATATGCGCGCTGTTGGCGATGACCACCTGCTGGGTCTCGCCGCCACCCTGCGTATACAGGACATCAAGGCTGAGGCCGTGCTTCCTGAAAATTCCGGCGTCCTGTCCCAACTCCGCGACGAACGTTTCGCCGACGCCACGCGCCCCCACGGCGACCTTAAGGTGATCCTGCGCCGCCGCCCCGCAGCCCGTTGTCATTGCTGCGACGACGGCGAGCGACACCGCGCACATCTTCGAACGTATCATGCTCATCTCCCGGCGATCCTGTGTAGCAAGGCCCACGTCTCGATCCGATGCTATTGCGCGCGCAGCCCGAGCGAGCGCACCAGCTCGCCGGTCTTTTCCACCTCGTCCGCCAACAATGCGCTCATTTCCTTCGGGGTGCTCGTGGTGACGGCGGCGCCGTTTGCCGTCAGACGCTTGATCAATTCCGGATCGCGCGACGCCTTGACGAATTCGGCATTGAGTTTCTCCACGACGCCGTTCGGTGTGCCGGCCGGCGCCGCCAGCGCAAACCAGCTCCCGACTTTCTCGTGCCTGATCCCGGCTTCCTCCAGGGTGGGAACGTCGGGCAAATCGGGCCAGCGTGTTTTCCAGTCGACCGCCAGGATCCTCAGCTTGCCTTCCGCCACGAACGGGCCCGCGCCGGTATACGACACCAGGGAGAAATCCAGCCGGCCGGAGACCAGGTCCGCCATCATCGGGGCAGAGCCGCGGTACTGCACATATTCGATCGGCGTGTTGGTCGCGCGTGCCATCCGGACCGCGTTGAGATGGGCAGGCGAGCCGACGCCGGCCGATCCGAACGAGAGGCCCCCCGGTTTCTTCCGCCCGAGCTCGATCAGCTCCGCGGCCGAATTGGCCGGGCTGTCTTTCGGTACGGCCAGGAAGTTCACGAGATTGAACAGGATCGTCACCGGTTGAAAGCCCGATACCGGCTGGTAGGCGACCGGCTGCATGGCGGGAAGCGCAGCATGCTGAGCGCCGGCGAAAACCAGCAGGGTGTAGCCGTCGGGCGGCGCGTTCTGCACGGCCAAGGCCGCGACCGCGCCGCCGCCGGTCGGTCGGTTGTCGACGATGATGCGCTGGCCCATGTTGCGCGAGGCCACGTCGGCGTAGATGCGCGCCACCACGTCGGTGATGCCGCCGGCCGCGAACGTGATGATCATCGTGATCGGCCGCGCGGGAAAATCATCGGCGTGGGCGCCGCTCGCTGACCCCAAGATGAGCGCCGCGATCACGGCGTACCGAAAAAGACGCTTCGCAACCATCTCGTCCTCCCGCTGGCCTTGCGCCAGTTGTTCTTCGCCGCGGTCCCTTACCGAAGGCCGGCCTGCTCGAGTAAGGGCAGCGTCGTGGTTTGAAATTGGCGCATATGCTCGATGTAGCGCGGCCACGACAGGATCACGCCGTCGAAGCCGGCGTGCGCGAGCTTCGCGAGCTCGTCCACGATCCATTCCTTGGTGCCGACCAGGGGATAGCCGCCCCAGCCGGCCACGAAATGCGCCTTGAGCGACTTCAGCCGTTCCGGCCCCAGATTCTTCGAATTGAGGCCGAGCATGTTCACCAGGTTTTCGGCCGCCTCCCAATCGCCCTTCTCGTGCACATAGTAGTTGAAGAACGACCTTGCTTCCGCTTCGGTCTCGCCCTGCACGATATAGGCATGGCTCCAAACCTGAATCTCGCGGCCATACTCCCTGCGCGCCAGATCCTTGTAGGCGTCGACCTGCTTTTTGATGTAGTCGACATCGCTCGAGCCGAGATTGAGGAACGCTACGTCGCAGAATTTCGCCGCGTAGTGGCGCCCGCGCTCCGACCCACCGGCGTTCATCACCACCGGGTAGGGCTGCTGGATCGGCTTGGGCATGCACCAGCCCTTGGCCACCTTGTAGAATCGGCCCTCGTAGTCGAATTCCTCCTGCGCCGTCCAAAGTTGCTTGATGACGTCGAGCCATTCCACCGCGCGGTCATAGCGGGCGTCGTGCTCCATCTGCGGCTCGCCGAACATTTCGATCTCCGGCTGATACCAGCCGGTGACGATGTTGAGGCTGAAGCGTCCACGGGTGATGTGATCGATCGTGGTGGCCTGCTTCGCGGCCATGACCGGATGAATGGTCGGGACGTGCGAGGTCGCGAACACCCCCGAATATCTGGTGGCCGAGCCGATTCCAGCCGCCCAGGAAAAGGATTCGAAGCCCGCTCCGTTGAAGTTGGTGACGCCGCCGAAACCCTTCCAGCGGCCGACCGGCACCAGCGCCTCGAATTGCATCTCGTCGGCGAGCTGCGCAAGCGTGAGCGTGCTCGTCCAATCCGCTTCCAGCACGCCGTCGATGCTCGAGATCGCGCAGCCGCCGCTGAGATTGGTGGAGAACGTCCCCAGCCGCAATTTGCGATCGCTGAAGAGAGGATTGCTTGCCTCTCGTAGTTGCCTTGTCCGCGTATCTTCCCGCATTCGTTCTTGCCCATGTTCAAGGCTTCCGATCTGACGTCGGATATCAGCGTCACGCAGTAGAAAAACGATCTCGGTCTAGCGGTGCATCGAGTGCGACGCACGACGCCATAACGCCGCGGTCTCGTCCGGTCTTCTCGTCTCACTCGACGATCAGTGTTGACCAGGCCAGCCACGGTACGCAATGCCGACGCGGATTAAAGCGCGGCGAGCGCCCGCCATGCGTGTGCGGCCGCAGCACCTGGACCGTTGCGCGCATACACCGCGAATGCCGATGACGGAGGGCCTCGTTTCGCGGGAAGATTTCGCTCGACCTTGTAACGCGAATCTTATATAAAGAACTATCATCCCAGATTGTGGCGAGGGCGAAAGGCCGATGCGGCGTTGGCGGTGCCGGGCGCTGCACGCCGTCAGCTTGCGCTGGCGTGAGATCGCGCCGGCAAGGATCTTCTCATGGCATGCGTGCGACGATCACCCATGGGCGACAGCCTACCGGCGGCGCGAAGCGCCACCATTGGCAGCAGCCCGATTGTTTTTTCATTGTTATTAACAATGGAAATAGCGTCGAGCAGGCGCCCGAATCCCGAAGTTGGGCAGACGTCCATCGACGACAATGCCGCAAAATCTGGAACGACGTCGGGTTATGGCCCCGCCATCGATTTGAACAGAGGATCGAGTTTCGCCGTCAGCGCCGCCCCGAACTGCCCCTGCGGGTTGGACGGCGGTAACCGGTCCATCATTTCCCAGCTGCGAATGAGGATCCTGGCGTGATCGAAGGCGCGCCTGAAATCCGTTCCCGGCCGCAGGGACTGCTTGAACAGGGCATCGCCGAAATAGGTCCAGTCGCGCCCGGTCGCGCATCCGAAAGAGGTGCTCCGCGCATCGGCCGCGGTCAGCACGATCGTGTCATCGTTGGCGAGCGGCTGAACGAACACGCCTCCGAAACAAGCCGAGACGATCACGACCCGATTCTTGATCCCCTCCTTGTCGAGGCTGGCCTTGACGTCTTGCGCGCTCAGCACCGCCGCGCCGCCGCCCGGCAGCTGCAACCCGATACCGCTATCGCTTCCGTGCGAGGTCATGAACAGAACAAGCACGTCTTCGCTCTTGTTCATGACCTGCCCGACCGCTTGCACCGCCGCGGCGAAATTCCTGCGACTCGCTAACGGGGTCGTCTCGGCCGTTTCGACATTGTTGATCAATCGCAACGAGCGTCCATTGATCGGCAGCGAGCGCTCGAGCACGCCCAACGCGCCGTCGACTTCCTTGACGAAAACGTCTTGCTCCGCCCAGCCGCCGAGCCCGATGGCATAGATGCCCGTCACGCCTTTGCTCTGTGGAGCCAAGCGCGCGAAAGCCGTCTGCAACAATGCAGGCTGCAAGCCGTGCAGGCGCGCCGACGCGATGTCGGGGTCGGCATTGCGCTCGCGCCGCGCCGCCTGCGCCGCCCGGACATATTCCCACCAGTTGGCGTTGCGCACATCGAAGCTCGCGCCCGCGAAAACCGGCGTGTGGGGGACGAGGCCCTTGGCGATGAACAGTGCGGCCCACAGCGCCATGACCCTCGCCAGCAAGAGCAAACGCGTGCCGGGCTCCACGCTGCGAATGATCGCGAACATGCCGCCGATCCACGACACCAGCGGCGCCAGGAAGAACGAGACCGAGAGCGCCACCTCGAGCCAATCGCCCAGCCAATGGGCCTCGAGCGCGGGAAAGACTGCGGTCAAGATCCCGATCGGGGATGGCGGCAGGATGAGCGCCAAACCGAGCCTGATCGTCGACAGCACGACCTCGGTCAGCACCGAGAGCGCGACCATGGCGGAGAGAAAGGTTGCGCGCGCGGGCGGGCGCACGAAAAAGGCGGCAATGGCGACCGCAATGACGAGCCATGCGATCAGGGCGTTGAGCCCATAGGGGTTGAAGACCGGCAACGGAAGCGCATCCAGGAGCTGGATGGCGCCGCGAACGAGGGCCAGCACGAGCGTCCAGCCGACGAGGGTGGATAACCCAACGCATGGCGGATTCGGCGTAGGCCGCCAGATGGCGGCACGCGCTGCGAATTTGAAGACCGACCACACGCTGGCCACCCCCTCCCGGAGCAGGATTGTCCACCCGAAGCCCCTGCCGCGACCGTGTATCTCCCCGATGGTCCGGCATCAAGGCGCGGCGCCGGGCGGATTCCGTGAATGCGCGCACTCCCCGCCCGCGAGCGACGGCGCGGGGCCAACGTAACGGTATCGGATGAGACCGTTGATGAAGTGGAAACGACTGACACAGGATGTGAGCGGCTGCGACCGTCCGCCCATTGACAGTACCGCCCATGATCCTAAATTTTCTATGTGTGAGCGCTCGTACCGTTACGAGCGTCGCGCACGACCAGACCGAAGACGGAGGTGCAATGCCCCCGGGTTACCCAGGCCGCCATGACCGCCGCGGCATTGTTCGGGCCTCGGCGTAGCGGCAGACTTCGCGAACGGCAGCGTCGGGAGCGGCCTACTGGGCCGCATCAGTGAGGCATGGCCCGCCCTGGCCCCTCCCGGCGAGTGCTTGGCTATCCGTGGCGATTGATAGAGAAGGATACGAGGCGCGCGGGCACTCTGTTTCGCGCGGGGCCTCTCGCCTTTTGCCGTCGCGCACCGCATATGTGGTGCCATGAAATTCCTCGACGAGGCCAAGGTTTATATCCGCTCCGGCGACGGGGGGAACGGCTGCGTGTCGTTCCGGCGGGAGAAATTCATCGAGTTCGGGGGGCCGAACGGCGGCGATGGCGGCCGCGGCGGCGATGTCGTCGTGCAGGCGGTCGACGGGCTCAATACGCTCATCGACTACCGCTATCAGCAGCACTTCAAGGCCAAGAACGGCCGCGGCGGCATGGGCAAGGACCGCCACGGCGCCAGCGGCGACGACATCGTGCTCAAGGTGCCCGCCGGCACGCAGGTCTACGAGGAGGATGGCGAGACCTTGCTCGCCGACCTCACCGCGGTGGGCCAGCGCGTTGTGCTCGCGCGCGGCGGCAATGGCGGCTTCGGCAACGCGCGGTTCAAGAGCTCGACCAATCGCGCGCCGCGCCACGCCAATCCCGGCCAGCCCGGAGAGGAGCTCACCATCCGGCTGCGGCTCAAGCTGATCGCCGATGCCGGAATCGTCGGTTTGCCCAACGCCGGGAAATCGACGTTTCTGGCGGCGGTAAGCGCGGCCAGGCCCAAGATCGCCGATTACCCATTCACGACGCTGCATCCGCAGCTCGGCGTGGTCGACAGTGATGGCCGCGAATTCGTGCTCGCCGACATTCCCGGCCTGATCGAGGGCGCGCATGAGGGCGTCGGGCTCGGCGACCGCTTTCTCGGGCACGTCGAACGCTGCCGTGTGCTGCTGCACCTCGTCGACGGCACCAGCGAGCACGCGGGCAAAGCCTACCAGACCGTGCGCGCGGAACTCGAAGCCTATGGCGAGGGACTCGGCGAGAAGCCGGAAATCGTCGCGCTCAACAAAGCCGATGCATTGACGCCGGAGCAACTGAAGCAACAGACCGCCCGGCTCAAGCGCGCGGCCAAGAAGACGCCGCTCATCATTTCGGCGGTGACCGGGGCCGGCGTGCCTGGGGTGTTGCGCGCGCTGCTGCAGGTGATCGATCAGGGCAGGCATGCCGAACAGCCAAGCGCGCCCGCCGCGGCCTGGCAGCCGCACGAGTAATGACCGAGTAGCGAGCGGGGCTGGCGCGCAAGCGGCAAAGAGCGCCGCCGCTCAGCGTCGCGCGCGCTGCAACATCTCGATCAGCTTGCGGGCGTCCGCCGGCGCGGCACTCTTCTGGTCGTTGTCGAAATAGACGAACACCGTGCGGCGCTGCCGCCGCCATTTGACGATGTGGCGCGCCCAGGCCCGCAACGTCTTGTCCGGATAGTGGTCCTTGTAGCGGCCCTCGGGTCCGTGTCCGCGCACATAGACGTGACGCGCGGTCACCTCCCAGGGCGACGGCGCGTCGTGATGATCGGAAAGGCAAAGCGAGACATCGTGCGCGCGCAGAAGATCGTAGATGTCGTCGTCGTACCAGCTGGGGTGGCGAAACTCGAAGGCATAGGGGTAGCAGCGCGGCAGCATGCCGAGGAACGACGCCAGGCGCTCACGGTTCTTGGTAAACTGTGGCGGCAGCTGGAACAGGACCGCGCCGACCTTCGGGGAAAGCACCTTGAGCCGCGTTTCCATCAGCTCGATCGAATTCGCGCAGTTTTCGCTCAGCCGCTTCCAGTGGGTGATGAACTTCGACGCCTTCCAGGCGAACAGGAAATCCTTCGGCGTCTGATCGCGCCACGCCGCCACCGCCTCCAGCGACGGCGTGCGATAGAACGAGCCGTTGATCTCGGTGGTGGGAAACTGGCTGGCGTACCAGCACAGCCATTTCTTTTTCGCGAGCTTTGGGGGGTAGAACGGGCCGCGCCAGCCGTCGTAAGTCCAGCCCGAGGTACCGATCCACACCCTGCTCATGCGTTACGCCTTGGCGTGCACCCGAAAGCACATGCTAAACAACGCGCTGGCGCGGCAATAGTTGTCGCGTATCGCTGGTCTGCCGCAGCCCGCAACATGTCCCGCAAAGCCCCCGCGCTCACCGATTTCCGCCGTATCGTGGTGAAGGTCGGCTCGTCGCTGCTGGTCGACAGCGACGGCGGACGGCTGCACGACGATTGGCTTTTGGCGCTGGCCGAGGACATCGCCGGCCTGCATCGCAACCAGCGCGACGTGCTGGTTGTCTCGTCAGGCGCGATCGCGCTCGGCCGCGCGGTGCTCAAGCTGCCGCCGGGACCGCTCAAGCTCGAGGATAGCCAGGCCGCGGCCGCTGTCGGGCAGATCGCGCTCGCGCGCACCTGGTCGGAGGTGCTCGGCCGCCACCGCATCACCGCCGGCCAGGTGCTGGTTACCCTGCAGGACACCGAGGAGCGCCGGCGTTACCTCAACGCGCGCTCCACCATCGACAAGCTGCTGGAGTGGCGCTCGGTGCCCGTCATCAACGAGAACGACACGGTCGCGACCAACGAGATCCGCTACGGCGACAACGATCGGCTGGCGGCGCGCGTCGCCACCATGGCCAGCGCGGATCTGCTGGTGCTGCTGTCCGACATCGACGGGCTCTATGACGCCCCGCCTGCCAACAATCCGGCTGCCAAACTGATCCCCCTGGTGGAGCACATTACGCCCGCGATCGAAGCCATGGCGGGGGCCGCCGGCTCGGAGCTTTCGCGCGGCGGCATGCAGACCAAGGTCGAGGCCGGCAAAATCGCGACCAATGGCGGCACGCACATGGTGATCGCATCCGGTCGCATCCCGCATCCGCTCGCCGCGATCGCCCAAGGCGCACGCTGCACCTGGTTTCTCACACCGGCCAATCCGGTGACCGCGCGCAAGAAATGGATCGCCGGCTCGCTCGAGCCCAAGGGCATTCTGACCATCGATGCCGGCGCGGTGGCCGCGTTGCACAGCGGCAAAAGCCTGCTCCCCGCGGGCGTCGTTCGCGTCGATGGCATTTTCGCCCGCGGCGATGCGGTGGTCATTCGCGGGCCCGACGGCACCGAGATTGGCCGGGGTCTGGTCGCCTATGACGCCGAGGACGCTGCCAAGATCAAAGGCCGCTCGTCGGCGGACATCTCCTCAATCCTCGGATTTGCCGGCAGGAGCGAGATGGTGCACCGCGACGATCTGGTGGTCCGGCGTCTCTAGCCGAGATCACGATTTCGTTATCGGGTGCGCCTCCGCGCGTGCGCTGGAACTTGGGGTTGGCGCAAGAAGAACGTAACGCCGCAACGCGCGCGGGCGTGACGAGATCCTGAACTCGCGGCACCGCCGGCGGCACCGCGGATGTCTTGTCGTTTCACGCTGCAAACAAAAGAAGACCCCGGCGCCCGAAGGGCCAGGGTCTTTCGCCGGATGGGTGAGGGGTTGGGGGCTGGGGGGCACGCCACCCGGCGTTAAACATTCAACGCCGCCAACGCACGCGCGGTTCCTGCGGGCGAAATTATTTTCGCGGCGATGCGCGTCGTGCCGAGCGGGCGCGACGCGAACGCGTTCGGTCCGCGACATCGGCCGGTAGTTCCACCTGGCGGCCGTCGGGAAATTCGAGATATCGCAAATGGATGCGAAGGCGGCCCTCGCCGCCGCCGCGGCCCTCGATGATGTAGCGAGTTCCAACCGGGAACCGACTGGGAAGACGATCGACGCGCGAGCCCATGGCAATCCTCCTGGCGGGAACTTGCAGCGTGTTTCCAATGCCAGGGCAGCGCGACGGTTCCGAGACAGGCTGATGACGAAAATGGATTCCTGTGAATCACTGTGGACAAGTCGGTGGCCGCACCTGCCCGGAGCCGACGGTCAAGACCCCGCGTGACCGTGGCTTGCGCCTTCGCCCCAGACCGTTTCCCGGGCAGCTGGCAGGGACATTCGCGCCGTCAAAGATCGAAACCGTTATCGCTCGCCAAGGCCTTCAGCGAGGTTTCGGGCCGCGCGCCGAGATGCTGGATCACCTCGGCCGCCACCAGCGCTCCGAGCCCCGCGGCCCTGCGATATTCCATGCCGCGCGACAGTCCGACCAGAAACCCCGCGGCGAACAGATCCCCCGCACCGGTGGCGTCGACCAGCCGCTCGATCGGGCTTGCCGGAACCGCGTCGGTTTCCTCGCGGGTCACGACCAGGCATCCCTTTTCGCTGCGGGTGATCACCGCGAGCCGCGCGTCGTTGCGCAGCGCGTTCACCGCAGTGTCGAAGTCTGCCGTCTCGTAAAGACTATGCAGCTCGCGCTCGTTGGCGAACACGATGTCGACGGTGCCGGTGCGGATGAGGTCGAGAAATTCCGCGCGGTACCGGTCGACACAAAACGCATCCGACAGCGTCAACGCGACGTCGCGCTCGGCGCCGTGCGCGATCTTCGCCGCCTTGAGGAAGGCTTCCTTCGCGTGCGGCGGATCCCACAGATAGCCCTCGAGATAAATGATCTGGGCGGCGGCGACGGCGTCGGCATCGATGTCGTTCGGATGCAGGTCCTGCGCGGCGCCGAGATAGGTATTCATCGTGCGCTCGCCGTCCGGTGTGACCAGCACATAGCAGCGCGCGGTCGAGGGGCCGGCCGAGGCGGGCGGAGTTGCAAAGGCGACGCCCGCCGCGCGGATGTCGTGCGCGAATACGCGGCCGAGGTCGTCGTCCTTGATCTTGCCGATGAAGGCGGCTTGGCCGCCGAGGCTCGCCACGCCCACGATGGTGTTGGCCGCCGAGCCGCCGGACACTTCCACCGCCGGCCCCATGGCATCATAGAGCCCAACCGCCTGAGCCTCGTCGATCAGCTGCATCGCGCCCTTGCGCATTTTTTGCTTGGCGAGGAAATCATCCTCGGTGCGTGCAATGACATCGACGATCGCGTTGCCGATGCCGAGGACGTCGAATCGCGTTGCGGCCATCAAAAAAACTCCCACCCTTGAGGCGCGCGCACTATAGCGGTCGAATCCTTCGAGGCAATCGCACCCTGCAACCGGCGCGGCGCGCTGAACCCGCTGGACCTTACCGAGATGACGCCGGCACCGGCGCGCCACTACAATAGATGCGGAGGCCAGGTTTCATGTCGCTCGCGCGCGATGTCACCACCGTGGGCGGAGCGACGCTGGCGTCGCGGCTGCTCGGATTTGCCCGCGACATGGGCGTCGCAGCGCTGCTCGGCGCCGGCGTCTTTTCCGACGCGTTCTTTGCGGTCCTGCAGATCGCCAATTTCTTCCGCCGGTTGCTTGCGGAAGGCGCTCTCAACGCGGCCTTCGTGCCGCTGTGGCTGCGGACGAAGCAGATCGATGGCGAGAACGGCGCCCATCGCTTCTTCCTGCAGGTGCTCACCGCCATGCTGCTCGTGGTCAGCGTGCTGGCGGCGGGCGCCTTGTGGTTCGCACCGGAGCTCATCGACCTGCTCGCACCGGGTTTCGACGGGGACCGCCATGCATTGGCAACCGAATATCTTCGGATCGTCGCGCCCTATGTGGCGCTCGCCGGAGTGGTCGCGGTCCTGGCCGCGGCGCTCAATGCGCAGGGTCGCGTCGTTGCGACCGGCCTCGGCGCCGTCGCATTCAACGTCGTCCTTCTGCTCGCGCTGGCAGCGATCGCCGGCTTTGGCGTGACGCGCCCGTCGGTCGTGGGCGACGTGCTTTCATGGGCCGTCGTGCTGGCCGGGACCGTGCAGCTGATGGTCACCGGCGCCGGCTTCTTCCACGCGCGGCGATCCAGCGCCGACTCCGGCGCACCGGCAGCCGGGTCGCTGCAGAAGGCGCCTCAACGCCATGTCCGGCTGCGCGAGCGCTTGGTCCTGTCGGCAAACGCGCGGCGCTTCTTCGTGCTCGCGGTTCCCGGCCTCCTCGCTGCCGGTATCCCGCAATTGAAGCTGATCGCCGGCGCCATGGTCGCGTCGTCCTCGCAGGCCGCGGTGTCGTGGCTCTACTATGCCAACCGTCTCTACGAGCTGCCGCTCGGCGTCGTCTCGATCGCCATGGCCGCGGTGTTGGTGTCGACGATCGCCGCCAGCGTGCGCACCGGAGACGGCGCGGCAATCGCCGCCGCGCAATCGCGCGGGTTCGAGCTTGCGATCGGCTTGACCCTTCCGTCCGCGGTCGCCTTCGCCGTGCTGGCGGAGCCGATCGCCGCGGCGCTGTTCGAGCGCGGCGCCTTCGGCCCGCGCGACACCGCAGCCGTGGCCGCGGCGCTCGCGGCGATCTGCGCCGGCTTGCCGGGCCACGCGCTCGAGAAAGTATTCGGAGCGGTGTCGTTCGCGCACGAGGACACGCGCACGCCGATGCTCGCGGCGCTGGCCGGGCTTGCATCCGCCGTGATCGGATCGCTGGCACTGTTTCCCCGCTACGGCCACGTCGGCGTGGCGGCGGCGATCGCGATATCCGGCTGGGTCGGCGCGATGATCCTCGGCACGATCCTGCAGCGGCGCGGTTGGCTGCGTCTCGATCGCGACGCCGCGCGTCGGCTGCCACGGATCGTCCTGGCTGCCGTCATCATGGGACTGTCCATCTTTGCCGCGCTCGCCCTGGTGGCCGCACTATTCGAGGCGAGCGGGTCGCTGGCGCGCCTCGTCGTGCTCGTCGTCCTGGTCGCGACCGGCCTGATCGTCTATCTGGCAAGCCTGGAGGCCCTCGGCGCCGCGCGCATGCGCGACCTTCTCGCCGCCGTGCGCCATCCCGGACTGCGGGGGTGAGCGCTCCTCTTGCGCGTCGCCCGCGGGTCATGCCATGTGGCGGCGCAACCGACGAGGATCGCGGGCATGGCGTTCAAGGAGCGGGTATTTTCCGGCGTGCAGCCGACCGGCAATCTGCATCTCGGCAATTATCTCGGCGCGCTCGTCAAATTCGTCGCCTTGCAGGATAGATACGACTGCATCTACTGCGTGGTCGACCTGCACGCGATCACGGTGTGGCAGGATCCGGCCGAG
>DASSJW010000038.1:0-3484 GCA_035690995.1 Xanthobacteraceae bacterium | reverse complement strand
GGAGACCGCGAGCGCCCGCACCTTGCCGGCGCGGATCTGCTCGGCCGCGGACGAAAACGTCATCGTTCCGAGCTTGACGTGCCCGGCCACGAGGTCGGTCAGCGCGGGGCCTGCGCCTTTGTAGGGAATGTGGCTGACCTTATAGCCCTCCTGCCGCGCCAGATATTCGGCGACCAGGTATCCGTGCGAGCCGGTGCCCGGCGAGATGTAGCTCAGCGGCTCCTTGGAGGCGCGGGCAATCGCGAGAAAATCCTTGTACGTGGTCGCGCCCAGCGAGGGGTGCACGATCATGACCACCGGCGGGCCGCCGAGATAGGCGATATGGGTGAAGTCGCGCAGCCCGTCGTAGCCGGCTTTGGGATTGAATACCGGCGAGATCACGTTCGACGCGATGCTGGAGACGACCAGCGTGTAGCCGTCGGGCTCGGCCGCGGCGCCCGCCTGCGCCCCCACGACGCCACCGGCCCCGCCGCGGTTCTCGATGAAGAACTGCTCGTGGAAGGCGGTAGAGAGATGGTCGGCGATGATGCGGCCCAATGTGTCCGCGGCGCCGCCGGCGGCGAACGGTGCGATGATCTTGACCGGCCGGTTGGGCCAATCCTGTGCCGGCGCGGAGGCGCAAGCAAAACCCGTAAGCGCCGCCGCCGTGATGAGTGTTGCGCGAAGTCTCAGCATGGTCATGACCGTCCGTTCGAGCGTGATCCCGAAAAGTTGCAGGCTTTTCGCATCGGATCATGCGGCCGAGTAAAAATACGAGCGCGAAATCGTGAGTCCGAAGCGATTTCGCTCTGGCCGATTTTGAACAAGCTTAGCTGAAGTCCGCGCCGCCGTCATGACGCGGGTGGAGGCGCGACAAACTGCCCGCGTCCGGTGCCGCCGTGAGGGCCCCCTCCCGCGCGCAAATTGTGGCCGCGGAGCGCCGACGGGCGGCGCCCGCACTCGCTCCCGACAATCCGCGTTCGTTTGTGATCTGCATCACAGACCGCGTGCCGGATCGCGGATTAGAACCTCAACGATTGAGATCGGCAATCGGAGGGCGCCATGGCGTCGCAGTCACTGACTCTGTCTCTGCTCGCCACGGCGTCTGAGCGTCGCCGCCGCTCATTCTGGCAGCGCCTGCTCGATGCGATTGTCATGAGCCGGCAGCTCCGGGCTGCGCAGGAGATGGCGGAATACCTGCGAATTCACGAGGGCGAGCACGGCGACGATTTCAGCCCTGAACGCGAGCGGTCTTTTCGCACTCAATAGCAAGGATGCGAACGATGTTAGGCTTTGTGTTTCATCCCGACCTGGTCTGGCTCGCGGTTGCGTTTGTCATCGTGATGGCCGGCATGCTGGCCGCGGCACCCGAGTAGAACCAGCGTCGGTAGACCCCGGCCGGCAAAGCTGGACTTGATCCTCTCCGTCGTCATGCCCGCGAAGGCGGGCATCCAGTAATCGCTCGACAGGGACGAACGAGGCAAGGTGGTGCCGTTCGTCTCGCCGCGCGCGATTACTGGATCGTCCCGAGAATTCCGGTCCTGCGCATGCGTCCATAGTGCAGAGAGTGCCGGCGTCACGCTGCGCTGGCGGCGGGCATGGCCGTCTGCGCCAGCGTTTTCTGCCAGGCCGGCAGGGCGCAAAGCGTCGCGTACCAGCGCTTGATCTCGCCATAAGGTTCGATCGGGTAGTGCGCCACGTCGGCGAGCTTCATGGCCGCGCCGAGCGAGAAATCCGCGATTGTCAGGGTATCGCCGGTGACGAACTGCCTACCCTTGAGCTGCCCGTCCAGCACCTTCCCAACGCGGTGGAAGGCTTCAGTGCCCTTGGCGACGGCCGCCATGTCGGGTTCGCCGCTGCGCAGCACGAACGGCTTGACCACGTATTCGTAAGCAAAAATTGCGCAGGTCGGGTCCCAATGCGCGAGATCCCAAAACTGCCAGCGCGTCACGTCGAGCCGCGCCGTCTCGTCCTTGGGCAGGAGGCCGCTCTCGGGTTTTCTCATGGCGAGATACTGCAGGATCGCATTCGATTCCCACAGCAGATAGTCGCCGTCCTTGAGCGTCGGCATGCGCATGTTGGGATTGAGCGCAGCGTATTGCGGCGTCATGTGCTCGCCCTTGGGCAAGTCGATCATGCGCAACGTCCAATCGAGCCCGAGATGGTTCGCCACCGCCATCGCCTTGAAGGCGCGCGGGCTCGGCGGAAAGACGTAGAGTTCGATGCTCATGCGATGCTCCCTGTGTGATGCGAATGCGGCCTGCCGGGCCGCCCGGGCTGCCTTGTCTATGTGCCGGAGGACTCGGCCTCGCGCTTGAAGTGCTCGAGCATGCCGGGCCAGCCGCCGTCGACGTCTTTGCGCAAGGAGGCGCCGGCTTCCGCGCCCAGTTGCTCGAACTTGCGGTGTTCCAATTCCACCAAGGTCGCATTGGCGCCTTCAGCGATGAACCTGACCTCGACCTCGGAGCTGACGGTGGTGTCGGGCTTCCAGTTGCTGTTGATGTCCCAGCTGATGACGAAGCGTTGGGGCGGCTCCCAGACCAGCACCTTGCCGACATCGGTTTGTGAGCCGTCCTCGCCCAGTTCATACCAGCGCCCGCCCAGACGCGGCTCCATCACGGCCATCTTCAACGGCGAGTCGCCGATGGACGCCTTGCGCGGCCACCAGCGTCCCAGCCCCGACGTGAACACCTCGAAAGCGTGGCCCTGGCTGGCATTGACGCGAATGCTCTTGCGCACCGGCGCGATAGTGACCGTTTGTGTCATCGCTCTCTGTCCATGTTGTGACCGCCGCCGGCGCTCCCCGGCGCGCGTTCGGCCTCGGCCTGGAACGCCGACAAGGCCTGGTCCCAGAACTGGTCGAGCCATCCACGCAGGGCGCCAAGTCCGTGCGGGTCGATGTAGTAGACCCGGCGGGTACCCTCAGGGTGGTCCGATACCAGACCCGCCTCCTTAAGGACCTTGAGATGTTGCGACACCGCCGGACGGCTGACCGGCATGCCGCGCGCGATTGCGCCGACCGGCTGGGGTCCGGATCTCAGACGCTCGAACACTTGCCTGCGCGTAGGATCGGCAAGCGCCGCCAGGGCACGATCGTAAGTCATAGCTTACCGTAAGCAGAAGCTTACGAAGTGTCAAGTCTGGCGGTGGGCGATGCGGGACCGGTCCAGTCCTCGATGCGGTGCGCGCCCCGTCGCTGCGCGCTTCGGCGTCGCAAGCGAATACCGAATGGAGATCGCGCTCATCGCCCCAGCATGCGATGGCAATTTTGCCGTTGAGGGCGGCGATGGGTCGAGCATTAGAATAATGGATGTCGTGCCGGTGACGCGGCGTCGATGCCGGCTTGCTCGCATTACGCGCTTCCATTAATAGCCGGGCCACTCGCCGAAAACGGGAAAGAGTGCATGGACCTCGCGGCGCACGACGCACCTCGCTGTCGGCGTAACAGTGCTTCGGAGCGCGGCATCCGGCGAAACCCATCGCTCCGCGTCGCCAATGGACTGCT
>DASSJW010000037.1:0-4703 GCA_035690995.1 Xanthobacteraceae bacterium | reverse complement strand
GATCGTCAACCATCTGCGCTGCGTTTGTGGCTTTGGTTGCGGCCGGGTCGGCGCAGGCGCAGGACTATCCGGCGCGGCCGGTGCGCATCATCAGCGGGTTCGGGCCGGGCTCCGCCGGCGACATGCTGGCGCGCATCGTGTCGCAGAAGCTCAGCCCGGCGCTCGGCCAGCAGTTCATCATCGAGCACAAGCCGGGCGGCGGCAGCAACATCGCGGCCGAGTTCGTCGCGCGGGCGCCGGCCGATGGCTACACCCTGTTCCTGGGCACGTCCGCCAACACCATCAACGCCACGCTGTCGTCCAATCTGTCCTTCGACTTCACCAAGGACTTCGCGCCCATCACGCTCATGGGGTCGGTGCCCAACATTCTTGTCGCCCACCCCGCGCTCGGCGTGACGAACGTCCAGGAGCTGATCGCGCTGGCAAAGGCCAAGCCCGACCAGATCCTCTATGCGACGTCGGGCGTCGGATCGCTGTCGCACATGTCCGGCGAGCTGCTCAATTTCCTGGTGGGCATCAAGCTGGTGCATGTGCCGTATCCGGGCAGCGCACAGGCCATGACCGATGTGCTCGCCGGGCGGGTCATGCTGGCCTTCGCGCCGGTGAACATCGTCTGGCCGCACGTCGAGGCCGGCAAGCTCAAGGCCCTCGCCACCACGGAAAACAAGCGCAGCGCGATGGCGCCGGATGTGCCGACCATGGCGGAAGCGTCCGCGCTGCCGCGTTATGACAGCGCCATCTGGTACGGCTTGCTGGCGCCAGCGGGCACGCCGCGCGAGATCATCGAAAAGATATCCGTTGCCGTGAACGAGGCGCTCAAGGGCGACGACACCCTCGCTCAGATGCGCAAGCAGGGCATGGATCCGGCCGGCGGCGGTCCGGCGGCCTTCGCCGGCTATATCGAGGCCGACACCAAGAAATGGGCCGAAGTCATCAACGCGCTGGGCCTCAAGAAATAGTCGCGCGTGACGCTGCTCCCTGAACTACTCTGACGCCGGGAACGGGACGCCGCGACCGCAGCATCGCTGCAGGCAATCGCGGCGAACGCGGGCCGCACGGACATGCCTTGCCAGGAAGGGGATCATGCTCAAACTACCGACCCACCATCGCTATGACTATTCGTCGATCGAGAAGCGGCGCGACTTCAACTGGCCGGATGGCAAGCGGCTCGCTTTCTACGTGGCGCTCAACGTCGAGCAATTCGCATTCATGACCGGCCGCGGCGCCGATCCCACGCAGCGCGGCGGCCCGCAGACGCAGCGCAACTTCGCCTGGCGCGATTATGGTCTCCGCGTGGGGATTTGGCGGATCTTCCGCCTGCTCGACGAACTGCGGCTGCCCGCGACGATCCTGCTCAACAGCCTGGTCTGCGAGAATTTTCCCGACATCGTCGAGCGGATCAAGCGTCGCCGCGACGATGTCTGCGCGCACGGGCGGACCAATGCGGAAGCCCTCGGCGCGTTCTGGGAGCACGACGAGGCCGCGATCATCGCCGAGGTGACGGAGACGCTGACCAGGCATTTCGGCGAGCGGCCGACCGGCTGGATGGGGCCGGGCGCGGCGGAGTCGGCGGTCACCAGCGATCTCATCAAGGAAGCCGGCTACACCCACAATCTCGGCTGGCCGGTCGACGATCAGCCGATCTGGATGCGCACGCGTGCGGGTCCCATCCTGTCGGTTCCGTATCCGATGGAGCTCAACGACATCGGCACCAACGTCTATCGCGACCATACCGGTCAGGAATTCGCGGACATGGTGGTCGAGCAGTTCGACGAACTGGTGGAGCAATCGAGCGAGCAACCGCTGGTCATGTCGGTGTCGCTCCACACCTTCATCACCGGCCAGCCGTTCCGGCTGCGTCCGGTGCGGCGCGCCTTGAAGCATTGCGTCGAGCACAAGCTCAGGGATCGGGTGTGGTATACGCGGGCGGTCGACATCGCCAACTATTGCTTCACGCTGCCGCCGGGTACGATCGTCGGCAGCTAGATCGAAAAGCCGCGGACCTTTCGGATAAGGTCATGCGACGGAAATAGAGCTTGGGAGGATTGAACGTGGCCACAGCCGCATCTGCCGCGCGCGCCAATACCGGTGCTTCGGTCTATTCATCGGATAATGTCCGTCATCTCTCCCGGATGGAGCTGCCCGGCGGCGGCCAGATCGTGATCCAGGGAAAATACGCCTATGTCGGACATCAGCATCGTCCGGACGGGACCACGATCATCGACATTTCCGATCCGCGCCGCCCGGTCGTCGTCAGCAAGCTGATGACGTCGCATCCCTGGTCGCACTCGCACAAGGTGCGCGTCGTCGGCGATCTCATGGTGGTGAATTCCGAGATTGAACCCGGCGCCGGCGACCGCCTGGCCTATCCGGATGGCGGATTCCGCGTCTACGACATCAGCGACAAGACGCGCCCAAAGCTGATCACCTTCGTCAAGACGCATGCGCGCGGGGTGCACCGCTTCGACCTCGACGAGACCTACGCTTATATCTCGACCGAGATGGAGGGATTTGCCGGCAATATCCTCGTCATCTACGACATGCGAAACCCGTCGAAGCCGGTCGAGGTCTCGCGCTGGTGGATGCCGGGCCAGAACCTGGCGGCCGGCGAAGCCCCGCATCCGAAAGGGCGCGATCATTCCCTGCATCACGCGATGCGCTGCGGCAACGAGCTGTATGCGGGCTGCTGGTTTTCCGGAGTTGCCATCATCGACGTGTCGGACATCTCGCGTCCGCGCACGCTCGGCCGCCACGAATACGATCCGCCCCATGCCGAACCGACCCACACGTTCCTGAAGGTTCCGTTTCCGATCGGCGGCAGGAGCATTGCGGTGTCGACGGAGGAGGAGCGCCCCAAGCGCGGCGCCGACGCCGGCAGGCCGCACGCGCCGCTGCGCACCTGGGACGTCACCGACCCGAGCAAGCCGACAGTCCTCTGTACCTATGAGCTCGACGAGCAGTCCCAGCCCTATCACGGCAACGACGTCCGCTTCGGCACCCATCAGTTGCGCGAACGGGTGGACAAGGACTGCATGCTCTACGTCACGTGGTTTGCGGCCGGGCTGCGCATGATCGACATCACCGATCCGTCGAAGCCGAGGGAGAAGGGCTATTTCATCCCGCAGCCGACGACGGGCAAAACGACGCCGTGGACCAACGACGTCGCCAAGGACGATCGCGGCCTGATCTTCGTGACCGACAAGGTCTGCGGGCTCGACATCCTCGAGTTCGATGCCTGACGGCCGGCGCCGCCGTCGCAAGCCTTCGTCCTCTCGTGGTTCGAGACACGCCTTGCCGCGCTCCCAGCATCCACCAAGAGGGCGAACGTGCTCGTTAGGGACTTCGCCACAGCGGGTGGCCGCGCGGCGACCGGTCACTGCGGCTTGATGTTGGCGGCCTTGATGGTGGCCGCCCATTTATCGATCTCGCTGAGGACGAATTTTTGCAGATAGGCGGATGAGCGGCGCTCGGGCGCGACCACGGTCGCGCCGAGCTGCTTCAACCGCTCCACCACCGCCGGCGTCTCGAGGGTGGCGATGACGGCGCCATGCAGCTTCTCGACGATGGCGGCGGGCGTCTCCTTCGGCAGAAAGATGCCGTTCCAGGCGGCGGCTTCGAAATCGGTCAGCCCCTGCTCATGCGCGGATGCGAGGCCGGGCAGGGTGGGCGAGCGGTCCACGCTCAACAGCGCGATCGCCTTGGCCTGGAGCCCCTCGATCTGGGGCTTCGCAATATTGGCAAGCGCGCACTGGTAGTCGATCCGGCCGGCGATCAAATCCTGCATCGCGGGTCCGCCGCCGCGATAGGGAACGTGGGTCACCTTGACGCCGATGGCCGCATTGAGCAGCGCGCAGGCGAGATGGCCGGTTCCTCCCGCGCCGGACGAGCCGTACTGCAGCGTCGCCTGATTTGCCCGCGCGTAAGCGATGAACTCCTGCAGGTTGCCGGCCGGGAAATCCTTCCGGGTGAGCAAGACTTGCGGCACTTCGAATATCAGCGCGACGGGGGCGAAATCGGTCGCCGCGTTGTAGAGCGGTTTTTCGTAGATGCTCTGGTTGAGCGCCTGGGTGCCGGATGTGCCGAGCAACAACTGGTAGCCGTCGGGCGGCGCCTTCGCCACGCGGGCGGCGCCGATCATGCCGCCGGCGCCGCCGGCGTTCTCGACGATCACCTGCTGGCCCAATAGCTCCCCGAGGCGGGGGGTGAAGACCCGGATCAGGCCGTCGCTCCCGCCGCCGGCGGCGAGGGGGATCACCATCGTGATGGGTCGGCTGGGCCAATCCTCGGCGAAGCCCTGGGCCAATGGCGCCAACAGCGCCGCGAAGGCTGCGATCACGCGTCTCATGAGCGATGCATCAGCCGGTCATGTCGAAGATCGCATCAACGTGTCGAATCGGAATGATCGTTATCGCGAACAACCGCCTCCGCATGGCCGCCTATTGCTCCACGGTGATGTTGGCGGCGCGGATGACGTCGCCCCAAAGCTTCGCCTCGGCCTTGACGAACTCGCCCATCTCCTTCGTGTCGAGAGTGCTGGCCTCGACGAAGATCAGCTTGAGTTTCGCCTGTACCTCGGGCGTCTGCATGGCAGCGACGATCGCCTTGTTCAGCTTGGCTCGGATCTCCGGAGGCGTTTTCGGCGGCGCCATCAGCGAGAAGAATGTCGACGAGCTGAACCCCTTGACGCCGCTCTCGTCGATGGT
>DASSJW010000036.1:0-4276 GCA_035690995.1 Xanthobacteraceae bacterium | reverse complement strand
CGCAGTATGCTAAGCGCGCAACTTTGGCGTGGGAGAATCCCGCCCTGTGTCCGGTGACGCGCGTAACGTGGACGTAAACGGAGAAACGGAAAAACATGATGATATCGGTACGACCACAGGGTGACGCGATGAACAAGGAGTTATGCCGCCATCAATGGCAATCGGGATCGGGCGGGCGCGCTGGCGTCTCGGCGGCCGACTGGTCTGTCGGAACGCCGGGTCGCCGCCCGTTTCTCATCGGCATGAGCACGCTCGCGATCGTCATGACCGGCATGCTTGCCTTCGGTGGGCACTCCGCTGCAGTCGCCCAGAGCTACCCCACCGCGCCGGTCAAGCTGATCGTCACCACCGGCGCCGGCGGCGCGCCGGATGTGATCGCGCGCATCGTGGCGGAGGGGCTCTCGCACCGCTGGGGCCAGCAGGTCTTCGTTGCCAACCATCCGGGTGCGGCCGGCTCGATCGGCATGAAGGTCGCCGGATCGGCGCCGGCGGACGGCTACACGCTCCTGTTCGCGCTGTCGTCGAGCTTCGTCGCGCTGCCGGAGATCGCGAAGGACTATCCGTATGACCTGGTGCGCGACTTCGTATCCATCGGCTTCGTCTGCGAGCAGCCCATGGCGATCGCGGTGCCGCCTTCGCTCGGCGTCAATACGCTCGCCGAGCTGATCGATTACGTCAAGAAGCGTCCCGGCGAGATCAATGTCGCGGTGCTCAGCCGGGGTGGCATTCCGCACCTGACCTCCGAATGGATCAAGCTCGCTGCCGGGCTGGATTGGACATCGATCAACTATCCCGGCACGCCGGCCGGACTGAGCGACGTGATGGGCGGGCGCGTGCAGGTGATCATGGATGGTCTGCCGAGTCTCGCCGGCTCGATCACCGGCGGCACGCTCAAGCTGCTGGCCGTGGGCTCCGCCCGGCGGCTGCCGAACCGGCCGGACACCCCGACCATCGCCGAAACGCTGCCGGCGATCCCGCGCGCGCTCGGCTTTTTTGCGCTGATGGGACCGCCCGGCACGCCCGCGCCGATCGCCACCAAGATCAGCGACGATCTTCGCGCGGTGCTGAACGATCCCGCGACGAAGAAGCGCTTCGAGGACATCGCGAGCTACGTCAATCCGATGTCGGGCGCGGAATTGCTGGCCTATATCCGAACCGAGCAGGCGCTGTGGAAGCCGGTGATCGAGCAGATCAGCACCTTCAAACCGGCGCCGAAGTGAACGCTTAAGTGAACGCTCAAGTGAACGCGCAAGTGACGCTCGCGCGACGCTCACCGCGAAGCTGCATGCGTTGGGCGCCGCCCGCCGCGACGAGCCGCTTGACCCCCGGCTCCTCCGTGCGAAATCACCGGCAGGCGGCCGGGTCAGGCGCAAGGCAACCAAGGTCGCGGTCGATTGAGCGATGGCGAAAGAGCCGATGGCTCAATCCGAGCCGTCTCGGGCCGCTCATTCTCAGGTCGGCCCCCGCTTGGCTTCGATCTCGGAAATCCATTCAGCGATCGACCGGCCGATTGCCTCGGCGTGATCTTCCTGCAAATAGTGCAGACCGGGTCCAAGCGGCACGACTTGGCAGTTCTTGACCGAAGCGGCGAAGCGTTCGGCAAAGGCTGGCGAGACCAGCGCGCCCGGATCACCGACGAACAGCAGTTTGGGATAATCCGCGACGGCCAGCGCGGCATGCGCAGCTTCAAGCGCGGCATGGACGTCGGCCGGCTTGCCCTCGATCGGTAGTTCGTTTGGGAGCCGCCATATCGGCCGCCGAGACTCTGGCGTGAGAAACGGGTTGCGATAGGCGGCCATCTCCTCGTCGCTGAGCTTGCGCTTGATCGAGCCGGGAAGCACGCGCTCGATGAATGCATTGCCTTCCAGAATCATCGCTTCGCCCTCGCCCGGCGTTCGGAACTTGCGGAACGTCTCGCGCGCCACGGGTGACTGGTGAAAATCCTCCCAGCTCGGCAGCGGCCGAATGAACTCCATGAAGGCGAGGCCGCACACCTGCGCGGGGCGCCGCGCCGCGAAGTGAAAAGCCAACGCCGTTCCCCAGTCCTGGGCCACGAGAAAGAATTGATCGATGTGGAGAGCTTCGATGAATGCGTCGAGGTATCGCGCGTGATCGAAGAAGCGATACTCGATATCTGGCTTTCCCGACTGCCCAAAGCCGATCAAGTCGGGCGCAATGCAGCGCGCCACGGGTGCCACCTGCGGCATGATGTTGCGCCAGATGAACGACGAGGTCGGATTGCCGTGCAGGAAGAGCGCGACGGCCCGGCCGCTCGCCCCCACTTCCCTGTAAGCCATGGACGAATCGAGAGCGGCGACGTGATGTTGGTCGATATGCGTGTGCATCCTTGCGTCCTCGCGAGTGCGCGGGTCGTCGGGCCCTGCCCAGCGATCCCTGGATGCATTGAATCATGCCGAGACGAGTGGTACTAAAAAAGTACCAATCTTGGAAAAAAGCATGGAGCCAGTTCCGCAGCTTCCGATCCGCCTTCCCGGCAAGGGATCGCGACGCCTGCTTCGGAATTTGCATGCGCAGCTAAGGGCTGCGATCCTTGACGGGCGGCTGCAGCCCGGCCTTCGCATGCCGTCCACGCGAGCATTTGCAATGCATCTGGGCGTGTCGCGCAACACGGCCCTTGCGAGCTACGACCTCTTGCTCAGCGAGGGCTACCTGACCTCGCGTCCGGGCGCCGGTACTTTTGTGGCCGACCTGCGTCCGCGCCAAAACCCGCGCAAGAGCCGCGCCACGGAAGCCGGCGGAGACAGGCGCTTGGCCGCATTCTGGCGCGGGTCGGCAAGATCGCTACGCCCAAGGCCAGCCGCAACACCGCGCTTTGATTTCCGGGTCGGTCTTCCCGACCGGTCGTTGCTTCCCCTTCAGGTCTGGCGGCGCGTGACCGCGCGAGCGCTCAGGACGCTGTCGAAGTCTCCGACAGCCTACGCCGAACCTGAAGGCCGGCATGTGCTTCGCGACGCCATCTCCAAGCACGTTTCATTTGCAAGGCTGGTGGCTTGCCAAGCCGACGATATCGTCGTCACCGCCGGCGCCCAGCAGGCCTTCGACCTGATTGCGCGGATACTGGTGACGCCCGGGAAGACCACGGTAGCCGTTGAAGAACCGGGCTATCCGCCGCTGCGGGCGGCTTTCGCTGCGGCCGGCGCGAAGCTGGTCACCGTCGCCGTCGACTCGGAAGGCCTGGTCGTGGATCAACTGCCATCTACGACGCGCGTCATCTGCGTGACGCCCAGCCACCAGTTCCCCCTGGGCATCGTCATGTCGCCTCGCCGCCGTATGGCTTTGCTCGATTTTGCCCAATCGCACGACGCGGCTGTTATCGAGGACGACTACGATTCCGAGTTCCGGTATGACGGCCGGTCCCTTGATGCGCTGAAGACGCTCGATCGAACGGACCTCGTCTTCTACGTGGGGACATTCTCAAAAAGTCTGTTTCCCGAGATCAGGCTCGGCTTCGTCGTTGTCCCCAAATGGGCGCAGCCAGCCCTCGTCGAAGCCAAGCGGATCGCCGACTGGCATGGGACCGTGTTCGCACAGGAGGCACTCGCAATATTCATCGACGAAGGTCACATGGCCCGCCACGTTCGAAAGGCGCGAACGGTCTATGGTCGCCGCCGCGGCGAGCTGCTTCGCGCCCTGGCCGACCACTGCGGCAAACAGCTGCAGCCCATGGGAGGAGAGTCGGGCCTGCATCTGGCGGCGACGCTGCTGACGCCTGTCGGCGCTCGCGTCGTTGCCGCAAGCGCTGCGGAAATCGGCATCGAAGTAACGCCGCTTGACGCGTTCGCGAAAAACTCGCCGGCTCCGAACGGATTGGTGTTCGGATATGGCATGATTGGCGAAAAACAGATCGATGAAGGTCTGCGTGGCCTGGCGGGGATCATAAGGCGGCATTCCCGGTGATAGACTGCAGCCATTGCGGCACGTTGCCGGGCCTGACGTAACCGGCCGCAAGAACCTCCCGATCTCTGCAGGAGGGCAAGCCTCGCGGCATCGGGCCGGACCCGAGACAGGAAATTTCTTGACTACGGGCTAGATACGCTATTGACTACGTAACGAATTTGTGGCATAAGTGACGCATCCTCGCTCAGGAGGGGCCGTCTTCTAGAGACGATCCTGAAGGCGGAGCGGGGAGTGGCGTCCTGCGGCTGCGGCTCGTAACCGCGGACTCGGGAGGTCCGGGACACCGCCCGCCAGGCATGACGACCTGGCTGCGAGGAGCTCGCTGCACGGATCCGGAGGCAATGCCGGAGATGGAAGC
>DASSJW010000035.1:0-11154 GCA_035690995.1 Xanthobacteraceae bacterium | reverse complement strand
CTGACCCGCACATGCTTGCCTTTGCTCGCACTCTCAGCGATCACGACGGCGTCGCCCTCGCGCACCGCGTTTTCCTGGATCACGATTGTATCCGCGCCGGGCGGCAGGACGCCGCCGGTGAAGATCCGGGCGGCCTCGCCGGGCCCGACCGCTCCCTCGAAAGGATGCCCGGCCGCCACTTCGCCGATGAGCGTGAGGCGGACAGGAGCTTTGGCGACGTCCGCCGCGCGCACGGCGTAGCCGTCCATGGCTGAAACATCCGCCGGCGGCTGCGTGCGCAGCGCCGTGACATCGCCAGCCAGCACGCGTCCGCAGGCGTCCACGAGCGGCGCAGCTTCGGCAGGCAGCGGCTCCGCCTCTGCGAGCACCCGCGCCAGGGCTTCTGCGACCGGCATGAGCGCCACGGCTCACTCCTTCGCCCGAGGATGCCCGAGCTTGTAGGGTCCAGATTTGCCGCCGCGCTTCTCAAGGAGCCTGATCCCCTCGATGCGCATGCCGCGCTCAACCGCCTTCACCATGTCGTAGATCGTCAGGCACGCGACCGCGACCGCCGTCAGCGCTTCCATCTCGACTCCGGTCGGCCCGGTCACCTTGACGGTCGCGCGTACATTCAGGCCGGACAGCGCGCGGTCTGGCTCGATGTCGACTGCAATCTTCGAAACGGGGAGGGGATGGCAGAGCGGGATGAGCTCATGCGTGCGTTTGGCCGCCATGATGCCGGCAATGCGGGCAGCGCCCAGCACGTCCCCTTTCTTGGCATTGCCCGCGAGGACCAGGTCGAGCGTCTTCGCCGCCATCACCACGCGACCCTCGGCGATAGCGACGCGCTCGGTCGGGGTCTTCGCCGACACGTCGACCATGCGCGCCTCGCCGCCCTTGCCCAGATGGCTCAGCTTGGCGGCCACCACTTACTCCGCGGCAGTGTGCTGCGCATCGCGGCGCCCGCCGCCGCTCATGAGCGCACGCGTGGCGGCCTCGACGTCTGGTTCGCGCATCAGGCTTTCGCCGACCAGGAAGGTCGAAATACCCACCTTCGCCAGGTTGGCGAGATCCGCGCTGGAGAAAATTCCGCTCTCGCCGACGGCAATCCGATCCGCGGGAATGCGCGAGGCCAAGCGTTGACTGGTGGCAAGCGTCGTCTCGAAGGTCTTCAGATTGCGGTTGTTGACGCCGATCAGCCGCGAACGCAGGCGGAGTGCGCGTTCAAGCTCGCGCTCATCGTGCACCTCGAGCAGGGCGTCCATGCCAAATGCCTGCCCCGTCTCCTCCAAGTCCTGCGCCAAGTGGTCGTCGACCGCCGCCATGATGATCAGAATGCAGTCGGCGCCCCAGGCGCGCGCCTCGGCCACCTGATAGGGGTCATACATGAAATCCTTGCGCAGCACGGGAAGCCTGGTCGCTTCCCGGGCGGCGGTGAGATATTCCGGCTTGCCTTGAAACGACGGCGTGTCGGTCAGTACCGAGAGGCATGCGGCGCCCCCCCGCTCGTAGGCCCGCGCCAGCGCGGGAGGATCGAAGTCGGCGCGGATGAGCCCCTTCGAGGGGCTCGCTTTCTTGATCTCGGCGATCAAGGCGTAACCGCCCGCAGCGAGCTTGGTTTCGATCGCGCGCGTAAATCCGCGCGTGGCCGGCGCCGATCTCGCCGCGGCCTCGGTCGCGGCGAAGGAGCGCATCCGCTTCGCGGCGGCGATCTCCTCGCGCTTGTAGGCCTCGATCTTGGTGAGGATGTCAGCCATGGCCCTCACGCATTGGACGTCGCGATCAGCCGTTGCAGCCGGCCCTCGGCTTCACCGGAGTCGATCGACTTTTGCGCGAGCGCGACCGCCTGTTTGAGATCCTTGGCCCGGCCGGCAACCATCAGTCCCGCCGCCGCGTTGAGAACGGCGACATCGCGGAACGGGCCTGCCTTGCCCTTGAGCACGTCCATGAGGGCCTGCGCGTTGTGCTTGGCCTCTCCACCGCGCAGGGCCTCGGGTTTGACCCGTTCCAGTCCCACCTCTTCGGGCGTGATCTCGAAGCTGCGCACGGTGCCTTTCTCCAATGCGGCCACGTGGGTCGTCCCGGCGGTCGTGATTTCGTCCAGCCCATCGGAGCCGTGTACGACCCAGGCGGATTCGGAGCCCAGGTTCTTCAGCACCAGGGCCAGCGGTTCGAGCCACTGGCGCGAGAACACGCCCACCATCTGCCGTTTGACACCGGCGGGATTGGAGAGCGGGCCCAACAGATTAAAGATCGTGCGCGTCCCGAGTTCGACCCGCGTCGGCCCGACATTCTTCATTGCCGGATGATGCGCCGGTGCGAACATGAAGCCGATGCCGGCCTGCTTGATGCAGCGGCTCACACCCTCCGGCGTCAATTCGATGTTGACGCCGAGGGCAGCCAGCACGTCGGCGGCGCCTGAGCGCGATGACAGCGCCCGGTTGCCGTGCTTCGCCACGGGAACGCCGGCGCCGGCCACGACGAGGGCAGCGCAGGTGGAGATGTTGAACGAACCCGAGGCATCTCCGCCGGTCCCGACCACATCGATGGCGTCAGCCGGCGCCCGCACGCGCAGCATCTTTTCGCGCATCGCCGTGACCGCGCCGGTGATCTCGTCAACGGTCTCGCCGCGCACGCGCAGCGCCATCAGCAGCCCGCCCATCTGCGACGGCGTGGCCTCGCCCGACATCATGGTATCAAAACCCCGCGCAGCCTCCTCCCGGCTCAGCGTGGCGCCGGTTGCGGCTTTGGCGATCAATCCCTTGAACTCGTCGGTCACGTTCGCGTCTCACGGCACGCGGCGGGTCGCGCGCAGATCGGCCGCCCGTCGGCCGGTCGAAGCGTTCCACGCCGTGGCGATGTCGAGGAAGTTCTGCAAGATGAGAAAACCATGTTCGGAGGCGATGCTTTCAGGATGGAACTGAACGCCATGTACCGCAAGCGTGCGATGGGCAAGCCCCATGATCAGGCGATCGTCCGTCTCGGCGGTCACCGCAAGTTCCTCCGGCAGGCCTGTCCGTTCGACCACCAGCGAGTGGTAGCGCGTCGCCTTGAACCGGCCGTTGATGCCACGGAACACCCCGTTGCCGGTGTGCTGGATCTCGGAGAGCTTGCCGTGCACCTGGAGCGGAGCGCGCACGACCGCCCCGCCGAATGCCTGTCCGATGGCCTGATGGCCCAGGCAAACGCCGAGCACCGGCACGGTCTGCGCGGCCTTGGCGATAAGCTCCAGGCAGATGCCGGCCTCGTTCGGCGTGCAGGGCCCCGGCGACAGCACGATGGCGTCGGGGTCCATGGTCATCACCCGGTCGGTGGTGATCTTGTCGTTGCGGTAGACGGCCACATCCGCCCCCAGCCCACCGAGATAGTGGAAAAGGTTGAAAGTGAAGCTGTCGTAATTGTCGATCAGGACGATCATGGTTTTCTTGGGCTCGCTCAGCTCACCTACCAGCGGGCCAATGTCCTCGATTCGTCATGCCCGGGCTCGACCGGGTCCATCGAAAAAATCGTTTCGGTGAAAGGGATGGAAGCCGGGTAAGCCCCGACAGTGACGGCGAAGGGTCAGCGCCAGTGGCCCCTGGTATTAGACGGGGGTCTTGCGGGAATCAAGGCTGGCAGGACCGTCCCTGGGCGTCCACACACCGGGACAGGCCGCCGCGCGGTCTGGCGCGTCATCGTTTTAGGCGATATCCGGTCTTGAAGATCCACCACACGGCGAAGAGGCACAAGGCCAGGAACAAAAGCGTCATCGCCAAGCTCACGCCGACGCTCACGTCGGATGTTTCGAAGAAGCTCCAGCGAAATCCACTGATCAGATACACAACGGGATTGAACAGGGCGATGGTCTGCCAGACCGGCGGCAACACGCTGATGGAATAAAACGTGCCGCCCAGAAAGGTCAGCGGCGTGATCACCAGGAGCGGGACGACCTGCAGCTTCTCGAAGCCGTCTGCCCAGATGCCGAGAATGAAACCGAACAGGCTGAACGCGACCGCCGTGAGGGCGAGGAAGGCGATCATCCAGATCGGATGAAGAACCTTCAGCGGTACGAACAGGCCCGCTGTGGCCAGAATGATCAGCCCCAGAATGATCGACTTCGTCGCGGCCGCGCCGACATAGCCGAGCACGATCTCGAACGACGACGCCGGCGCCGACAGAATCTCGTAGATGGTCCCGGTGAATCGGGGAAAATAGATGCCGAACGACGCGTTCGTGACGCTCTGCGTCAGCAACATCAGCATGATCAGGCCCGGCACGATGAAAGCGCCATAGCTGATGCCTTCGATCTCGGTGATGCGCGACCCGATCGCCGCGCCAAAAACGACGAAGTAGAGGCAAGTCGAGATCACCGGCGAGACGATGCTTTGCAACAGCGTACGTCCCGTCCGCGCCATTTCGAACGTGTAGATCGCGAGTGCCGCCCGAAGATTCATCTGTTCTGTCTCACCAAGTCGACGAAAATGTCCTCGAGCGAACTTTGCGTGGTGCTGAGATCCTTGAACCTGATGCCCGCGAGGTTGATGTCCTTGAGCAGCGCGGTGATGCCGGTGCGCTCTCCCTGCGTGTCGTAGGTGTAGATCAGCTCGTTGCCGTCGGCGGCGAGGGCCAAGTGATGCGCGGCCAGTTCGCCCGGTATGGCGTCGAGCTTCTTGTGCAGCTGGAGGGTCAGCTGCTTCTTGCCCAGCTTGCGCATGAGCTCGGCCTTTTCCTCGACCAGAATGATCTCTCCCTTGCTGATCACGCCGATCCGATCGGCCATGTCCTCGGCCTCTTCGATGTAGTGGGTGGTCAGGATGATGGTCACCCCTGAAGCGCGCAAGGAGCGCACGACCTGCCACATGTCCTTGCGCAACTCGACATCGACGCCGGCCGTCGGCTCGTCGAGAAAAAGGATTTGCGGCTCGTGGGAGAGCGCCTTGGCGATCAATACCCTGCGCTTCATACCGCCGGAGAGGGTCATGATCTTGCTATCTCTGCGGTCCCACAAGGACAGCTGCTTGAGCACCTTGGCGATGTGGTCGGGATTTTTGGGCTTGCCGAACAATCCGCGGCTGAAGCTCACGGTCGCCAACACGGTTTCGAATGCATCGGTCGTGAGTTCCTGCGGGACCAGACCGATCATCGCGCGGGTGTGGCGGTAGTCCTTGACAATGTCGTGACCATCGACCGAAACGGTCCCCTGCGACGCATTTACAATTCCGCAGACAATGCTGATCAGCGTGGTCTTGCCCGCTCCGTTCGGGCCCAGCAGCGCAAAAATCTCGCCGCGCCGGATCTCCAGGTTGATCTCCCGAAGCGCCACCAGCCCGGAAGCATAAGTCTTGAACAGGTTTGAAATCGAGATGATGGGCGGCATGTGGATGTGGCGGTCGGATGCGGGGCAGGAGCGTGATCCCGTGTGGATGAGGGGACGAAGCAGACTTTTAGATGGCGATGGACGAGTCGATCGCAATAGTGATGATCGCAAGTGGCTCCGGTGTCTGCAATCGCAATGGGATTGCAGGTTCCAGGCGTGCCGCATGACTGCTTTGCGCGCGTATATCAGCGGTCGGACCAACGATTGCAATCGACCGGACCCAGTCAGCCGCGCGACTCATCAAGAAACCAATAGACATGCGACACGAATCCTGCGTGGCCTGCATTCCGCTGGGGATGGTTGACCGGCGAAACGGCCGGCCCCACACTCGCCTCGGCCGGCCTGGCTGATGGCCGGCCGTCGATCGAGCGGACGCTTGGAGGATCAGTAATGACAATCAATCTGACAGGCGTTGCGATTCTTGCCGGGCTTTCAATCCTGATCGCATTGCCGGTCCACGCCCAGCCAAATCGGCCCGGCGGGGCGAAGCCGGATGCGGCTGAATTTGCGGCGCTCGAGCGGCCAGTCACGTTTGAAATTTCTGCAAGCACCGGAACGCTGAAGGAAACGGCGCAGCGCGGCCAGGAGCTGATCTGGATCCGGAAAGATAGCCCGAGCGATCGCCGGTTTCAGGTCACCAATATTTCGGTCGGTTTTCTCCGCAGCGAAGCCGGAGGCCAGGTGCAGATGACCTTCTCCGGCAACACGACGTCGCTCGGCTATTCCACGTCCGAGGAAGCAAAATTAAATGTCATCGTTCGCACCAAAGGCGGCGCGTCGCTCCACTCCTGGAGCTTGGGTTTTTCGGTCAAATGCGGGGAAAACAACCAGCCGCTGACTCCCGTCACCCATGAGGTTCCGCGCGATCTCGCCGCCAATCTCTTTACCAATGTCGGCGCCGTCGAAATTGCGGAAGTGAGCGAGGCCAATTCCCCCGGCGTGAAAGTTCAGCCCTGTAGTTGACAGCACGCGCTGCCGCGAATGGGACTTCGCGCTTTCGCGTCCCTGGCCCGCCGTCATTACTTATGAATCGGGTCGACCCATAGCACCTCGTCCGGCTTCTCCACCGGCTCGATATCGAGGTTGACCACCACCGCTTCGTTATCGCTGCGCACCAACACGCATTCAAGCGGCTCGCTCGGGCTGGCATTGATCTCCTGGTGCGGCACGAACGGCGGCACATAGATGAAATCGCCCGGGCCGGCTTCGGCGGTGAATTCTAACCGTTCGCCCCAGCGCATGCGCGCCTTGCCGCGCACCACATAAATGACACTCTCGAGTTCGCCGTGGTGGTGAGCGCCGGTCTTGGCGTTGGGCTTGATGTTCACCGTCCCAGCCCAGATCTTTTGGGCCCCCACCCGCGCATAGTTGATGGCGGCCTTGCGATCCATTCCGGGGGTCTGCGCGGTATTGGGATCGAGCGAATTTCCCGGAATGACGCGCACGCCGTCGTGCTGCCATTTCGCCGCATGTTCGTGATCGGTGTTGGCCGTCATGTGGTGCTCAACCTATTGGCCGCGCCGCGCCGCGCTGGCAAATCGCTTGGCCTCCTCCGCGGCGCGGAACAGCGCCTTGGCCTTGTCCACGCATTCCTGCTGCTCGGACTTGGGATTGGAATCGGCAACAATCCCGGCGCCAGCCTGGACGTACATCACGCCGTCCTTGATCAAAGCCGTGCGCAGCACGATGCAGCTGTCGAGCTCCCCGGCCGCGGAAAAATAACCTACCGACCCGGCATAGAGGCCGCGCTTCTCCTGCTCGAGTTCATCGATGATCTCCATCGCCCGCACCTTGGGCGCACCCGAGACGGTGCCGGCCGGGAAGCCCGCCGCGAGCGCGTCAAGCGCGTCGTATTTGCCGTCGAGTTGGCCCTCGACATTGGAGACGATGTGCATCACCTGGCTGAAGCGTTCGATGAAGAATTGGTCGGTCACCTTGACCGAGGCAGTGCGGGCGACCCGTCCGACGTCGTTGCGGCCGAGATCGAGCAGCATCAGATGCTCGGCGCGCTCTTTCTCGTCCGTCAGCAACTCGGTTTCAAGCGCCCTGTCCTGTTGGGGCGTCGCGCCGCGTGGCCGGGTGCCGGCGAGGGGCCGGATGGTCACCGTGCCCTCGCGCACGCGCACCAGGATTTCCGGACTGGAGCCGACAATGGCGAAGCCGCCGAGGTCGAGGAAGTAGAGAAACGGAGCCGGATTGACGCGTCGCAGCGCCCGGTAGAGCGCAAAGGGTGGTAGCTCGAAGGGAGCCTCGAACCGCTGCGACAGCACCACCTGGAAGATGTCGCCGGCGGCAATGTATTCCTTGGCGACGTTCACCATTCGCTCGTATTCGGCGGGTGCGGTGTTGGAGGACGGCCAAACCGTCAACGGTCCCGGCTGGACGGTCGGGGGGGCATGTGCGAGCGGCGCGTCGAGCGCATCGATGACGGCCGAGAGACGCTCGCGCGCACGCGCGAAGGCGGTATCGGCGGCGATGCTGTTTTGCGGCCTTACCGGCGTAACGACGGTGATCGTGTCCGTGACGGCATCGAACACGACAACGACAGTGGGGCGCACCAGCACGGCGTCGGGAATGCCGATCGGATCGGGATTGGGCTTGGGCAATTCCTCCATCAGCCGCACCATGTCGTAGCCGAGATATCCGAAGATGCCGGCAGCCATGGGCGGCAGCACGTCGGGCAGTTCGATCCGACTTTCCGCGATGAGCGCGCGCAAAGCCGCCAGGGGGGCTTCGTTGCAAGGGGCAAAGCCATCCGGCTGGTGGCGAACCGTGCGATTGATCTCCGCGCGCCCAGCCACGGTCCGCCAGACGAGATCGGGGTCGAGCCCGATGATGGAATAGCGCCCGCGCACCGCGCCGCCCTCGACCGATTCCAACAGAAAACTCATCGGGCGCACGCCGACGATTTTGAGAAACGCCGACACTGGTGTCTCCAGGTCCGAGACCAGCGTGGTCCAGACGACCTGCGCCTCGCCACGCGCATATCGCTTGGCAAATGCCGTTGTTTGCGGCTCGATCTGCATGGCGAAAGTCAATTTGAGCTGTCGACGGCTCCGCCGCTGACCACCTGGTTCAATGCACTTTGATTGATGGTCACCCCGACCTCGTTTTCGAGCCGGGCGATATACTCGCTGAGCAGGTCTTCCGAGATGCCGCGATTGAGCGCATCAACCGTGCGCTTCATCTCGTCCGAGGACATGTCGACCGGCGGCACCACGATATCGGTGACGCGGAATACGACTTGTTCGCCGGCCTCCCGGGCCTCGGCCATGCCAAAGCCGTCTTTCGCCGTGCGGAAGACGGTATCAACGGCCGCCGGCGAAAGGGGGCCTGAGGCGTCGCCGCGTTTGAGACCGGTCAAGGTCTCGAGCTTGAGATGGTCCGCGGCGGCGATGTCAGCCAGCGTCGTGCCTGCCTTGAGCTTGTCGACGATTGCCGTCGCCTTGGCCTGCAGGCGCGTTGCGATTTCCTGGTCGCGCCAGCGCGCCTCGACCTGCTCCTTCACTTCATCGAGCGGACGTTCCCGCGAAGGTGTTACTCCCACGACGTCAAGCCAGATGTAGCCATCCTGGAATTGCAGCGGGTCACGCTCGACGCCGACGTCGGTGGTGAACGCCATGGGGAGCAGGCGCTCCGCGTCGGGAAGTTTGACAGGCATCCCGGCCGGGTCGCGGCCGGAGCGATCGATAGCTTCGATCGTGCGCGCCTCGAGCTTGAGGTTGGCGGCGGTTTCGGCCAACGGTTTGCCCTCCGCGCGCGCGTCCTCGATCTTGTTATAGACGTCGAAAACGTCGGCCTTGGCGCGCGCGGTCGCCAGCTCCTGTTTGATCTCGCCCGCCACTTGCTCCAGGGAGCGAACCTGCTCGGGCTCGATCTTGAGCACCTGCACAAGCACGGTGCCGAACCGGCCTTGCACCGGCGCGCTGACCTCTCCGTCTTTGAGTGCGAAGGCGGCATCGGCCGCGGCCCGGTCGATCATCGCGGCCTTGGTCACCGTGCCGAGATCAATGTCCTTCTCGGACTTGCCCAGCTCCTTCGCAATATCGGCAAAGCTGGTGCCTTTGGCGATGCGTTCGGCCGCGGCGCTGGCCGCCTCGGGATTAGGGAAGTCGATCTGCAGGACATGCCGCCGTTCCGGCGTGACGTAGCGTGCACGTCGTTCTTCGTAGGCGCGCTTGACGTCCGCATCGGAAATTTCGATCCAGCGCGCCTGCTCCGTCGGGATCAGCGAAACGACCACGAGCTTGCGATACTCCGGTGCGCGGAAGAGGTTTTTGCGCTCCTCGAAGTATTTTGCCAGCACCTCCGGCGCAGGGGGCGGGATCTCACCGGCCTGGGCGCGGTCGAGCAGAACGTACTCGATCGACCGCTGCTCGTTCTCGTAGCGGCTGGCTGCTTCCACCAGGGCTTTCGGTGCCGCCAATCCCGATGCGATCGTGCCCGCGAGTTCCCGGCGCAGGAGGCGGCGGCGTTGCTCGGCGACAAAGCGGGCTTCGGTGAAGCCGGCATTGCGGATGACCTGCTCGAACCGGGCACGGTCGAACTGCCCATTCAGCCCCTGAAACGCAGGATCCGTCGTGATCTGCTTGGCAACCTCGGCGTCGGAGAGGGAGAGGCCGAGCGCACGGGCACGCTCATCCAGCAACATTTCCGAGACGATCTGTCCGAGTATCACCCGGTCCAAGCCCAGCTGCCGCGCCTGCTCCGGGCCGATCGGCCGGCCGGCCTGGCGGGAATATTGCTGCAGCCGATCATTGTAGAGCGTACGGAACTGCTCGACCGTGATCTCGGTATGCCCGATCTTGGCCACGGTCGAGCGGCCGAAGCCGCGAAAAATATCGCCGATTCCCCAAATCGCGAAGCTGATGACCAAAAAGCCCACAACCGCGGCCATCACCGCCTTGCCGAGCCAATTGGAAGAGGCTTTTCGTAGACCTCGAAGCATGCGTCATCCTTGATTGAGAGAACCGTCGGCGAACCGAGGGTCGCATATCATAAGGAGCGCCCCCTCGCATCGCAACATGTGGCTGGGGCGACAGGCGGTCACAAGCCCGGGCGCCGTCCGTGAGGGAGCGGGTGCCGTTCGCAAGTCACAGACGCAACCCTGCACCCCGGGTCCTTCTGGCTAACCCCGGAGGAACACCTCTTTGCGGAGGGTTCCGAGGAACGAGGGTGGTCGGTTCAAGGCGACATTCCCTGCGACCCCTGGGCTGGGATGTGGGGCATGCTCTGGCGTGCGGGTGGCCGCTCTGGTAACCGCTTGGCTGGATTCGGAAGAGACGGGATCGGACATGGCTGGCGCGCCGCGCCGCCCGCTCGTTGCGGGCAACTGGAAGATGAACGGCCTGTCGGCGTCGCTGACCGAGCTCGACCGCATCATCCAAGGTTCGCGTGAACTCGCCGCGCTGGTCGACCTCATGGTGTGCCCGCCCGCGACGCTCCTGGCGCGCTTTGCGGCCGCCGCGCTGGGCACGCCGCTGCGGATCGGCGCGCAGGACTGCCACGCGGAGCCCGCCGGAGCTTTCACCGGCGATCTATCGGCTGAGATGCTCAAGGACGCTGGCGCCACTGCCGTCATCGTCGGACATTCGGAGCGCCGCATCTACCACCACGAGACCGATCCGGACGTGCGTGCCAAGGCGCTGGCGGCATGGCGCGCCGGGCTCTGCGCCATCGTCTGCGTGGGCGAGAGCCGGGCCGAACGCGAAGATGGACGGGCGCTCGCCGTGGTGGGAAGCCAGTGCGATGGCTCGGTGCCCGACGGCGCGACGGTTGAAAATCTCGTTGTCGCCTAGGAGCCGGTTTGGGCCATCGGC
>DASSJW010000034.1:0-2957 GCA_035690995.1 Xanthobacteraceae bacterium | reverse complement strand
CAGGGTTGATGATATTTTGAGAGCAAAGGCGCCCAGCGAGGCGCAGGCGTTCATGACTCGGTTAGGTGAGATCAGTCAAAAGGGTCGCCGAAGCCTCCACAGCGGGTGGATTTCTGTATCGCTCCGGCGAGGACCACCTTGCGCGGTTTGATGGGGGATGAAGACATAGGCGTATGACTGACCATATGCCTATGCCGAAGGTTTCCCGACTTGAAGTCGTCTCGACAGGCGCACGGCGCCGTTGGACATTGGAAGAAAAGCAGCGGATCGTCACCGAGAGCTATGGTGGATCACGTCTGGTGTCGGTGACGGCACGACGTAACGGGCTGTCGACAAGCCAATTGTTCACGTGGCGCCGGTTGGCGCGCGAAGGCAAGTTGAGCGGGGATGCCGCGCCGGCGCTTGTTCCGGTTGAGATCACGCCTGCGGCGGCTCCGATCTCGAGTGGCGCGCCACAACCGGTGTCTTCACCGCCTGCGCAACGTGCAAGGGCCGGCATTATCGAGATCGAGCTTGGCGGCTGTCGTGTTCGCGTTGACCGCGACGTGGACGTTGAGGCGCTGCAGCGGGTTCTTGAGCTTCTGAGACGGCGATGATCCCGATCCCGAGCGGCGTCAGGGTCTGGATCGCCACCGGCCACACCGACATGCGCCGCGGGATGCAAAGCCTGGCGCTTGCGGTCCAGGAGAGCCTGAAGCGCGATCCTCATGCTGGCGATCTCTACATCTTCCGGGGTCGCCGCGGCGATTTGGTCAAGATCCTCTGGCATGACGGGCTTGGCATGTCGCTCTACGCCAAGCGCCTGGATCGCGGCAAGTTCATCTGGCCGTCGGCGTCCGACGGCGCGGTATCAATCTCGGCGGCGCAGATGGCCTACATGCTGGAAGGGATCGACTGGCGGAATCCGCAATTGAGCTGGCGGCCGCAAAGCGCGGGTTGAGCGCAGAATCCGCAGCTTTTTGCATTTTGGGGAGTCCCATCGCGTCCAATCTGTGATTCACTGCGTCTCATGGATGCCGACCGCGACGCTGTTCCGGATGACATTGCCGCCCTGAAGAAGGCGCTGGCAGTCGAGCGCGCGAAGGGTTTGGAGATCGCCGCCGAACTCGCGGTCGCCCGCGCGAAAGCGTCGGAAGATGAAGCGCTGATCGCGCAGCAGAAGCTGCAGATCGCCAAGCTAAGGCATCAGATCTACGGCCAGCGGTCGGAGCGTTCGTCGCGCCTGATCGAGCAGTTGGCGCTGACGTTCGAGGAGCTGGAAACCGACGCCACCGAGGACGAGCTTGCGGCGGAACGGGCGGTGGCCAGAACGACGACGGTGCGGGGATTTACCCGCAAGCGTGCCGAGCGCCAGACCTTCCCCGAGCACCTCCCCCGGGAACGGGTGGTAATCGACGGGCCTACGGCTTGTGAATGCTGCGGCAGCAATCGCCTTCGCAAGCTCGGCGAGGACGTGACGCGGACGCTGGAAGTGGTGCCGCGCCAGTGGAAGGTGATCGAGACGGTCCGGGAGAAGTTCTCCTGCCGCGACTGCGAGAAGATCAGCCAGGCACCAGCGCCGTTCCATGCCATCGCTCGGGGATGGGCTGGCCCGAGCCTCCTGGCCATGATCATGTTCGAGAAGTTCGGTCAGCATCAGCCCTTGAACCGCCAGGCCGAGCGCTACGTGCTGGAAGGCGTGCCGATCGCACTGTCGACCATGGCAGATGCCGTTGGGGCGGTCTGTGCTTCGCTGGATCCCCTGCTGCGCCTGCTGGAAGCCCATGTCATGGGGGCCGAGCGCCTTCATGCCGATGATACGACCGTGCCGGTGCTGGCCAAGGGCAAAACCGATACGGGACGATGCTGGATCTACGTCCGGGACGACCGGCCGTTTGGGGGCACGGACCCGCCGACGGCGATGTTCTATTACTCACGCGACCGCAAGGGCGAGCATCCTCAAGGGCATCTGGCGGGGTATGCCGGCATCCTGCAGGCCGACGCGTATGACGGGTACAACCAGCTCTATCTGGCGGGACGCCAGCCAGGCCCAATCCGGGAGGCTGCCTGCTGGTCGCATGGACGGCGCCCGTTCTTTGCCATGGCCGACATCGAAGAGAATGCCCGGCGCAAGGCCGCCGGCAAGAAGGAAATGCCGCTCTCTCCGATCGCGATCGAGGTCGTGCGGAGGATCGATGCACTGTTCGAGATCGAGCGCTCCATCAACGGCAAGAGTGCTGAGGAGCGCCTTCAGGTGCGGCAGACGCTGAGCCGGCCCCTGGTCGAGGACCTCCAGGTCTATATGCGGGAGCAGCTTGCCAAGCTGTCCCGGGGGCACGACTTGGCCAAGGCGTTCAACTATATCCTGAAGCGATGGGCGAGCTTCACGCTGTTCCTCGAGGACGGCCGCGTGTGCCTCTCCAACAATGCGGCCGAAAGGGGCCTGCGAGGCATCGCTCTTGGGCGAAAATCCTGGCTGTTCTGCGGCTCCGATCGTGGCGGACGGCGCGCGGCGGCCATGTACAGCCTCATCGTCACGGCCAAGATGAACGGCGTCGATCCGCAAGCCTGGCTGGCCGATATCCTCGCCCGCATCGCCGCCCATCCGGTTCATCGGCTGGACGAACTGCTGCCTTGGAATTGGACGCCAGCATCAGCGATCTCCGCTCGAGCGGCATGACCACCCACGTCAACAAGGTCCATCACGTCACCACCATCACCCAGGTCGCGAAAGACCTCGGCGAAGATGAAGATTGGCTACGTGACGTCGCCAACGCAATGGAGATCGAGGACGGCGCCATTTGGGTGTTTGGCGTTGGCGAAGACGGCGTTCAAGCGTTCACCGACTTCGGCATCGAGCGCCTCATCGAGCTCATTCAAGTCTATAAAGAAAATCCGGGATTGCTTAAGCGCTGGCCGCCAGAATAATCCAACCGACCGCGCGGCCTACGCCGGATGGGTACCTTGTGCGTTGGCCG
>DASSJW010000033.1:0-3230 GCA_035690995.1 Xanthobacteraceae bacterium | reverse complement strand
GAGATCACGCTCGGCCTGCACGCGGCGTACCGCCTCGGGCGGCTCATGGAAGCGGGCAGGGCGGCCCCGCCGGCGGTGTCGCTGCTCAAGCGCAACAATTGCGGCAAGGCGCTCGAGATTGCGCGCCTCGCCCGCGACATGCACGGCGGCAACGGCATCTCCGACGAGTTCCACGTGATGCGCGTGCTGTGCAATCTCGAAACCGTCAATACCTACGAGGGCACCCACGACATCCACGCGCTGATTCTGGGGCGCGCCCAGACCGGTATCCAGGCGTTCTTCTGATGCCCGCTCGCACGAACTCAAGCTGTCATTGCCGCGCTTGACACCGCAAGTCGGTCTTACCCGACTTGCGGCTCTCAATATGCGGAACTCGGGCAAGGCCGAGTTCGGTGCAATCCCTCTTCTTCGCGAACAGGATGGATGCCCGGGTCAAGCCGGGCATGACGGTGTGGGACCAATTACAATGGACCTCCTCCACGGCGTGTTGCTGGTCGCCGCCGGGATCGCCGGCGGCATCATTGCCGCGATCGTCGGCGGCGCCGCGGTCATCACCTTTCCGGCGCTGCTCGCCGCGGGCTTGCCGCCGGTCATGGCGACCGCGACCAACACCGCCGCCCTCACGGCCGGCCTGTTCCTGGCCGCGATCTACGATCGCTCGCAGCTGCCGCCGTTCGATCGATCGTTGGCGGCGGTGGCGCTCGCCTCGATCGCGGGAGCGCTGATCGGCGCCGCGTTGCTGCTGCTGACCCCGGAACGGGTGTTCTCGGTGCTGGTGCCGCTGCTGCTCGGCTTCGCGACCGTGCTGTTTGCCTATGCCGGGCGGATCAGCGCGTGGCTCGCCGCCCGCGCCGCCAGCCGCGGCAACGTGCGCCGCTTCACCCATTCCCCGGCGGTGGTGTTGCCGGTCTCGATCTATGGCGGCTATTTCGGCGCCGGCCTCGGGGTGCTGATGCTCGGCGTGCTGTCAGTGGGGACCGGCGGCAATTATCGCTCCGCCAACGTCGCCAAGAACCTGGTGACCGGGTTGAACAGCGCGACCGCCACCGTGATCTTCGCGGCGCAAGGGGCGCTGTCGTGGCCGGCGACGCTGCTGATGATGGCGGGAACGCTGGTGGGCGGCCTCATCGGCGCGCGGGTGGCGCAGGTGATGCCGAACCATGCCGCGCGCAAGCTTGTCGTTGTCGTCGGCGCGCTGCTGACGGTCGGCTTTGCCTGGCGCTACTGGTTCTGACCCTTCTGCGCGAGCTCCGCCAGGCGGCCGACCATCGCGCTTTGCGGATCCGGCATCGCGTCGATCACCGTGAAATGATTTTTTCCCGCAATGGCTTCGAAGCGGGTTTGCGCGCCGGCCTTGCCCCAGGCCTCGGCAACATCGCGGCTCTGGCGCAGGAACTCGCTCGATTCCAGCGCGCCCGCGACGGCATCGAACACGCGGCCTTTCGGCGCCGGCCAGAACAGCGGCGAGACGCGCCGGGCCTCGGCGTCGTCGAGCCGCAGGTCCTGCGCCATGGAGACCTGGACGAGCGGCGTAAGATCGAACACGCCGGAGGCCGAATAGGCCGCGGGCACCAGATCCGCCGGCGTCTTGGGGTAGAGCTCGTGCCACTCGGTCGCGACCATGGCGCCGGCGAGATGTCCGCCGGCGGAGTGTCCGTACACCATCATGCGCTGGCCGGTGCGCAGCCACATGAACAGGCAGGCGTGCCGGATCTGGTCGATGATCTCGGCGATGGTCACGTCCGGACAGAGATCGTAGCCCACCACGCCGACCGCGACGCCGCGCGCATTCAGCCCGCGCGCCATGTGGCTGAACAGCGACGGATCGAGCGAACGCCAGTACCCGCCATGGATGAACAGCGCGAGCGGCGAGGTGACATCGGGGCGGGGCGAAAACAGGTCGATGAACTGCCGCGGCGATGAGCCGTAGCTCAGCCCGAGCTCGGCGCGCCGCTCCTTCATGGCTTCGGCGCGATAGTCCTCGGCCTCGCGCGTCCAGCGTGCGAAGATCTCCGGGTGCTCGGGCACGCGGGCGCGGTTGTTGTATTCGGCTTCGTAGTCGATGGGCATGCGATGTCCCCCTTCGCGCCTCTCTATCACCTCTTTCCGCCGACGGGGAGAGGGACCGGGCGGGAGCGGACAAAAGACCGCGTCTTGCTTTTCTGCGCAGCAACCGCGGCGCTTCGTCCCCTGAAGCTGGCACCTTTCCGGCGGGGAACCGGTTCGCACTTCGCGGGAAAGCGCTATATGTCTGCCGCCATGAGAGTCGACGGCCGACATACGCGCAGCATCTGGCTCGAGGACGATGGCTGGTCGGTCGGCGCCATCGACCAGAGCCAGCTGCCGCACCGCTTCGCCACCATCCGGCTGACGACGCTTGCCGACGCCGCGCGCGCCATCGCCACCATGCAGGTGCGGGGCGCCCCGCTGATCGGGGCGACGGCGGCTTACGGCGTCTGCCTGGCGCTGCGGGCCGACACGTCCGACGCGGCGCTCGAGCGCGCATGTGCGGCGCTCCTGGCGACGCGTCCCACCGCCATCAATCTCAAATGGGCGCTGGACGAGATGATCGCGGCGGTGCGCAACCGCCGGCGCGACGAGCGGGTCGCCGCCGCGTATCGCCGCGCCGCCGAAATCTGCGACCAGGACGTCGCCATCAACCAGGCCATCGGCCACCACGGTGCCGAGTTGATCGCCGCCATCGCGGCGAAGAAGACATCGGCGCAGCCGGTGCAGGTGCTCACGCACTGCAACGCCGGCTGGCTCGCGACCGTCGATTTCGGCACGGCGCTGGCGCCGGTCTATGTGGCGCATGATCGCGGCCTGCCGCTCCATGTCTGGGTCGACGAGACGCGCCCGCGCAACCAGGGCGCTGCGCTGACCGCCTGGGAGCTCGGCCAGCACGGCGTGCCGCATACCGTGATCCCGGATAACACCGGCGGCCACCTGATGCAGCACGGCATGGTCGACATGGTGATCGTCGGGACCGATCGCGTGACCGCCGACGGCGACGTCTGCAACAAGATCGGCACCTATCTCAAGGCGCTCGCGGCCAAGGACAATGGCGTGCCGTTCTATGTCGGGCTGCCCTCGCCGACGATCGATTTTTCCGTGTCCGACGGGCTTGCCGAAATACCGATCGAACAGCGCAGCCCGGACGAGGTCGCGACCATCACCGGCCGCACCGCCGACGGCCGCGTCGAGACCGTGCGCATCGTGCCGGAAGGCTC
>DASSJW010000032.1:0-3265 GCA_035690995.1 Xanthobacteraceae bacterium | reverse complement strand
CGAGTTCCGGTCGCCGATGGCGATTGCCATCATCGGCGGCCTCCTGGTCTCGACCTTGCTGTCGCTCCTTTTCGTGCCGGCGTTTTTCACCATCATGGACGACGTGGGACGCTTGTTCTCGCGCTTGTTCGGCCGCCTCGTGGGCCGGTCTGATGATGCGCCGACAAAACCCGTCACAGCACCGTCCATGGATGCCGCGCCACAAGAGGTGGGCAAGCCCGCGCACTAAGGGATCCACGGCTCGCGAAATGGCGAAAGAACGGAATCGCGGGCCGCATGCGGGCACGCGTCGGACTGACTGCGATTGCCCGCAGCGAAGCCGAGAGAATTCTCAATCCGGGCTACTGAATCCGCAACCGATGGATCAAGCCGTCAGCGCGTCATTGCGGCATCGATGCGAGGCGCGAGAGCCTTAACGCAGTCCCCTTGCAGGCTCGCAAGCAAGCCGAGCGTCAGCCGCCAGGCCTTCGGCCCGTCCGGGTCACGATGACCTTGATCGGTTTCGACATGACCGGGGGATTGTGCGGCACGTGGTTCTCATCGCCAAGCAGCAGTTGGATCGTGTGCGTACCCAACGGCAGATTGACCGTCGCTTCCGTCTGTCCGGCACCGAAGTGCAGATGATTGAAATCATTCGGGATGGGTTCGTCCAATGGAGGCAGCTTGGAATCAATCAGGAGATGATGGTGGCCGGTATTGGCCTTTTCGATGCCTGCCGGCGCAACGCCCATATTGACCAGACCGAAGCGAATGGTCGCCTTTTGCGGCAGAACGGACCAGTCCTGCAGGCCGACGAAATAGACGCGCGCGTCGGCAGGGGCGGGCTTGCGCAGCGACGGATCGACGACGCGCACCTTGATGCGTTTCGACATCACGGGAGGAGTGTGCGGGATGTGATCCTTGTCTCCCATGAGCAGCTGAAGCGTATGCTCGCCGTGTTTGAGCGTAACCTCGGCCTCGGTCTGGCCGCCGCCGAAATGAAGGTGATTGAAGTCATTGGGGATCGGCTGATCGAGCGGGGGCAGTTCGGTATCGATCAGCAGGTGGTGGTGGCCTGAATTTTCGCGATCCGAGCCGGCGGGCGCGACGCCCATATTCTTCAGCCCGAAATAGATCGTCGTTTTTGGCGGGAGGACCGCTCCGTCCTTCAGATCATTGAAATAGACCTCGGCCCCCTGAGGTGACGGCGAAGGCCCCCCGGTCAACGCAGCCCCGGCACCTGGCGCATCTCCCGCGACCCGGACACGAATGCGTTGTGACATCACCGGCGGCGTGTGCGGAACGTGATCCTTGTCTCCCATGAGCAGTTGCAACGTGTGCTGCCCCGGTCGCAGCGTGATTTCGGCCTCAGTCTGGCCGGCGCCGAAATGCAAATGATTGAAATCGTTGGGAATGGGCTTATCGAGCGGCGGGAGCTCAGTGTCGATCAAGAGGTGATGGTGACCCGAATTCTCGCGATCCGAGCCTGCGGGAGCGACGCCCATGTTCCGCAGACCGAAGAACAGCTTCAGCTTCGCGGGAACGGTCGCTCCGTCCTTGAGATCGATGAAATAGACCTCGGCACCTTGCCCCGACGGCGTCGGACCGCCCGTGCGCTGAGCTTGAGCCAGGGCAATACCACCGGCCGCCGTGAACGCGGCGACCAGCAACGTTGCGAAGGCGTTCGCACTCCTGCCAGGCTTGCCTGCGACTTGCTTCAACTCATGCATCGCTCGGTCCTTTCGTGGCTTTTGCGCCTTCACTCTCTCACGAAAAGATCAACCTTCCGCGCCATCCAACCGATAATCTAGGGGAACTCGATCCCGCTGGGAAGGCGCACGTACCTCGCCCGCCACCCGCGACAATAGCGCCAGCCTATTCGGCCTCGCCGCGGCAGCATGGATCGGCCCCGATCCGCGGATGTGCGGCAGAACATGCCGCGCGTAGTGATGTCGCAACGCGGCGCGCCGTCCATCCCTGTTGTCCGAACCCACGGACGCGGCTAGAATGTTATGATCGCTTGCAAAAATGCTCCAAGCCGAGGGCAAGAGCGAGGTCTTTCGAGGTCCCAGAGGCGAGGGCCGAGATGGGAGAACCGATTGATATGCAGCAGAGCGGCTGTTTATATCATGGGCCAACGTACTGGTTGCGACAACCATGACGTTGGAGTTGTTGGTTCCTATCGGGACGAAAGGCGCGCGATGAACATGCGGCTGGTATTTTGCCTGTGCGTTGCGGTCGCTTCCGCAGCGCTAGCGCATTCGGCGTTGTCGCAGCAGCCAGCGCGCGTGGCGCTGCTCATTGGAAATGCAAACTATCCGGATGCCAGCACACCGCTGTCCACCACGATCCGGGATGCTCGCACGCTTGCCGACGAATTCCGTCGAACCGAGTTTGATGTCGACCTCAAGGAGAATGTCGGCAGGGAGGACATGCAACGCGCGATCGATGCCTTCATCGGCAAGATCCGTCCCGGCATGGTCGCCCTGTTCTATTTCAGCGGATATGGCATCCAGGTCGCGCGGCAGACCTATCTGATCCCGGTCAACGCCCAGGTTTGGACCGAGGCGGAAGTTCGGCGGGACGGGATCAGCCTCGATGCACTGCTGGCCGAGATGCAGCGCAAGGGCGCAAAAGTAAAGATCGTCATTATCGATGCGTCCCGAAGGAACCCGTTTGAGCGCCGCTTTCGGGCGTCGGCGGCGGGCCTCGCCGCGCTCGATGCACCCGACGGCACGCTCGCGATGTATTCCGCTGCGCCGGGCAAAGTGATCAATGAAAGCAGCGGGCCGAACAGCTTGTTCGTTGGCGAGCTGATCAAGGAGCTCCGTGTCCCGAATCTGACTGCGGAGGAGGTTTTCAACCGTGCCCGCATCGGGGTCTCCCGCGCATCCAACAATGAGCAGGTGCCGTGGGTGGCATCGTCGCTTGTCGACGAATTTTATTTCGGTAGCCCACGTCCCGTAGCAACGGCGCCGTCTGCAGCGCCCGCGCCGTCCCCGGCACCGGCACGAACGCCGACGCCCGCGCCCGCACCGTCGGCTGCGCCGGCACCGACGCCCGCGCCGGCGCCGGCGCCCGCAGCTACGGCAACAGCGCCATCAGCTACGTCATCGCCGTCGGCGGCTGGCGCGAAGCCGGGCGACGTTTTTCGCGATTGTCAGGGCTGCGTTGAAATGCTGGTCGTGCCCGCCGGTTCGTTCGAAATGGGCTCCACGACCGAATACGAAAACCCGCCTCACCGGGTCACGATCCCGAAAGCGTTTGCCATCGGCCGGCACGAGGT
>DASSJW010000031.1:0-2749 GCA_035690995.1 Xanthobacteraceae bacterium | reverse complement strand
GAGATGATCGCGGTATTGACCCCCACCACCTCGCCTTCGAGATTGAACAACGGGCCGCCCGAATTGCCCCGATTGATGGAGGCGTCGGTCTGGATGTAGTTGTCGTAAGGCCCGGAATTGATGTCGCGGTTGCGCGCCGAGACGATGCCGGCGGTGACCGTGCCGCCCAGGCTGAACGGGTTGCCGATGGCGATCACCCACTCGCCCAGCCGCAGCTTTTCCGAATCGCCGAACTTGACCGCCTTGAGCGGCTTCTCGGGCTTGACCCGCAGCAGCGCCAGATCGGTCTTCTGATCCTTGCCGACCAGATCGGCCTTCAGGCGCGTGCCGTCATTGAGAATGACCGTGATCTCGTCGGCCTCCGCAATGACGTGGTTGTTGGTCACTACGATGCCGGATGCATCGATGATGAATCCGGAGCCGAGCGAATTGACGCGGCGCGGTCCGCGCTCGCGATTTTGCGGATCGTTCTGGCCGCGCCGATTGAAGAAGTCGCGGAACAGCTCGTCCAATTGCGGATCGTTCGGCAACTGCGGCATCGTCGGGTTGCGCGCTTCGACCTTCTGCGAGGTAGAGATGTTGACGACCGCGTCGATCACTCGTTCGGCAACGTCGGAAATGCCGTCGGGACCGCGCGCGACCGATGCAGTCGAGAGCGCTGGCAAGACCATCGCTGCTGCGGCGACCGTGGCCAAAGCAGGCCGACGGACCTGGCGCGCAAATTGGGCGAGAGTGCCAAGCATGGACGTCAAAGCTCCTGGATGGTGAGTACGAGACACTGCTCCCGTCCCGGAATGGACGCAAGGGCGACCTCGACTCGATGAATTAGGCTTGGGATTGGGGCGGAATCGGGACCGGAGCGCCTCTGCCGGGCCTCGCCGACGCCTCCTCATCCGCGGACGAACCAGATCAGCACCAGACCGAGCACCGCCGAGACGATGCCCGCGATCCGGAGCGATGTTTCCGGGCTTTCCACCGCGCTCGCCGCCAACCGCTTGGCGCCGCGAGGGAAAGCGGCGAACAACAGACCTTCGATCACAAGCACGAGACCGATCGCAACGATGAACTGGGCCATCTTCGCCTGACCGGTGCCGTGCTGGCGAGATCCGTTCTGTTACCGCGCCGGCGGACTCGCCGAGGACGTGCTCGCCGGCGGCGTGGCCGCGGGCGGCGCAGCGCCCTCGCGCGGCTTGCCCGAAGGGTCGACGAAGAACCGGAAGAACTCCGAATCGGGTTTGAGCAGCATGCGCGTGTCATTGGACTTCAATCCGGCCTCGTAGGCCTGCATCGACCGGTAGAACGAGAAGAAATCGGGATCCCGTCCATAGGCTTCGGCGAAGATGCGATTGCGCTCGGCATCGCCTTCGCCGCGGGTCTGCTCGCCCTTCGACTGCGCGTCGGCCAGCAGCACAGTCACGTCGCGATCAGCTCGCGCGCGGATCTCCTGGGCGCGCTGCGCGCCCTGGGCGCGGAACTGAGCGGCCTCCTGCTGGCGCTCGGTCTGCATGCGCTGATACACGGCCTGGCTGTTCTGTTCCGGCAGGTCGGCGCGCCGGATGCGCACGTCGACCACGTCGATCCCGTAGGCCTGCGCCTCGTTGTCGAGCTGCTCGCGCACGCGCGCCATCAGGTGATCGCGCTGATCGCGCACGACCTGCGTCAGGGTGGCCTCGCCGAGCACCCGCCGCAGTGCCGAGTTGAGCAGGATCGACAGCTGCAGGTTCGCGCCGTCGACGGTGCCCACGGTCTGATAGAATTTCAGCGGCTCTTTGATGCTGTAGCGCGCGAACGCGTCGACCACCAAGCGCTTCTGGTCGGAGGCAATCACCTCCTGCGCCGGGTTCTCGAGGTCGAGAATGCGCTTGTCGATGCTGATGACGCTGTCGATCAGCGGGATCTTGGTATGCAATCCGGGCTGCGTCACCACGCGCACCGGCTGGCCCAGTCGCACCACCAGCGCCTGACGGGTTTGATAGACGGTGAACAGCGCGCCATAGGCGATGATCAGCGCCAGGATGATGACGGCGGCCACAACGCCGCCAACGAGATTGAGTCTCATCGGGCGGCTCCCGTCTGCGGTGGCGCCGGCGGTTGCGGGCGCCGCGAGAGCTGGTCGAGCGGCAGATAGGGAACGGCGCTGCTTCCGGAATCCATGATGATCTTGTCGGTGCCTCCGAACAGCCGCTCCATGGTCTCCAGGTACATGCGCTGACGGGTAACGTCCGGCGCCTTCTTGTACTCGTCATAGACCTGCAGGAAGCGCGACGTTGCGCCCTTGGCCTCGGCCACCGTCTGCTCGCGATAGGCTTCGGCGTTCTGGGTGATCTGGGAGGCGCGTCCGCGCGCTTCCGGGACGACCTTGTTGGCGTAGGTCTGCGCCTCGTTCTGCGCGCGTTCGAGGTCGGCGCGCGCCGCCTGCACATCGCGGAAAGCATCGATCACCTGCGAGGGCGGGTCGACCTTCTGCAGCTGCACTTGCGTGATCTGGATGCCGGCGCCGTATTTGTCGAGCACCGACTGCATCAGATCCTGCACGCCGGTTTCGATGTTCTGCCGCGCGCCGGTCAGGATCGGCTGAATGTTGGAACGCCCGACCACCTCGCGCATCGCGCTCTCGGCGACCGCCTTCACCGTGCCTTCCGGCTGCTGGATGTTGAACAGGTAATCGCCCACGCCGTTCGGCTTGATCTTCCACAGCACAGAGAAATCGACGTCGACGATGTTTTCATCGCCGGTGAGCATAAGGCTC
>DASSJW010000030.1:0-3863 GCA_035690995.1 Xanthobacteraceae bacterium | reverse complement strand
ACGCCGCAATGCCTGCTCGTCCGTTACGGCCGCGAAACGCTCGAGGAAGTATTTCTCGATGTGGTGCGCGGGCGGGGCGAAGCCCGGGAGGCGGCGCAGTGATGATGTCGGCTAGGACCTTTAATGTGGTGGATCGACGCTGCCGCGGGTTCGGTGCACTCCCTCCCCCGCTTGCGGGCGACTGCGCATTCCTTATCCGGCGCACGCACATGCCCCCACCCTCACCCGCAAGCGGGGGAGGGGACGCTGGAGCCGATGGCGCGGTGCTCCCCAAGGCGCTGGCATGAGCGCGCACTCCACCAGCGCGGTGACGTTGGCGCCGCATCGCATCGCGGCGATGGTGCTGCGCTATCTCTATCTGCTGCGCTCGTCCTGGACGCGACTGGTGGAGCTCATCTATTGGCCGGCGGTGCAGCTTTTCGTATGGGGATTTCTGCAATTCTACATCGCGCAGAATTCGGGATTTTTCGCGCGCGCGAGCGGCGTCTTCATCGCCGCCGTGCTGATGTGGGATGTGCTGTTTCGCGGTCAGCTCGGCTTCTCCGTCTCGTTCCTGGAAGAGATGTGGTCGCGCAATCTCAGCAACCTGATGATCAGCCCGCTGCGCCCGATCGAATTCGTCTGCGCCCTGATGACCATGAGTCTCGTGCGGCTGGCGATCGGCATGGTGCCGGTGACTTTTCTCGCCATCGCCTTCTTCGGGTTCAACGTCTACAGCCTCGGCCTCGCGCTGGCGGCATTCTTCTTGAATCTCATCCTGACCAGCTGGGCGGTCGGGATCGTGGTCTCGGGTGTGTTGTTGCGCAACGGCATGGGAGCGGAATCGCTGGCCTGGACGCTGATGTTCGTGCTCATGCCGCTCACCTGCGTCTACTATCCCGTGAGCGTGCTGCCGGACTGGTTGCAGGTGATCGCCTGGACCCTGCCGCCGACCTACGTGTTCGAGGGAATGCGCGCGCTGATCATGGAGCACGTGTTCCGCGCCGACCTGATGATCGAGGCCTTCGCGCTTAACGCGCTCTACTTCGCGGCGGCCGTCATCGCGTTCCTGGCCTTGCTCAGGAGCTCGCGCCGGTCGGGCTCGTTGCTGCAGACCGGCGAGTAGGGCAGGGGTCGGATAGTTCCGCTGCGATGATCATGGCAGCGTTGCTGCGGCGCGAAAGGGATCAGGCCGGGCGAATGATTATCTTAGTGATTATCTTAGTGGATATCGGGGGTAACAGCGGACTTGGGGTTATGTTGACTGTATGACAAAACCACGACAGGATATTGCGGCGCAGCAAAAGCCGTCAGAGGCCGGGGAAATGGCAATTGGTGAATTCGGCGGCGCGCCGGCCGCAACGGGCGACAGCGTCCCGATGTATGCGGGACCGGCCTATTGGCTCTATGAAATGAGCCAGGCCGCGCTCAATCCCTCCCGTGCCTTCGCCGATGCCGCGCGTCTGTTCTATCGCAATCCCGCCAATCCGCTGTCCTATACCTCGTTCGGCAAGAGCATGGCCGCGGGCCTCGAATTGTTCGAGCGCTCGACGCGGCGCTATGGCAAGCCCGACTGGAATATCAACTCGACCGTGGTCGGCGGCCAGCAGGTGCCGGTGCACATTTCGTGCGTATGGGAGCGGCCGTTCTGCCGGCTGCTGCATTTCGAGCGCGCCTTCGAGCACGTGCCGCGCCGGCCGCAGCCGCGCCTGCTCATCGTTGCACCGATGTCGGGCCATTACGCGACCTTGCTGCGCGGCACGGTCGAGGGCTTCCTGCCCAACCATGACGTCTACATCACCGAATGGGTCGATGCCCGCATGGTCCCGGTGGCCGAGGGCGGCTTCGATCTCGACGATTACATCGACTATGTGATCTCCATGCTGCACGTGCTCGGCGGCGACGTGCACGTGCTCGCGGTGTGCCAGCCCTCGGTGCCGGTCCTCGCCGCGGTCGCGCGCATGGAAGCCGAGGATGACCCCTATGTCCCCCATTCCATGGTGCTGATGGGCGGGCCCATCGATACGCGCGAGAATCCGACCGGAGTGAACAAGCTCGCGGAAACACGCGGCATCGATTGGTTCCGCCGCAACGTCATCACCAAGGTGCCGTTTCCCAATCCGGGGTTCATGCGCGACGTCTATCCGGGCTTCCTGCAGTTGCACGGCTTCGTCAGCATGAATCTCGATCGGCACATCGAGGCGCACCGCAAGCTGTTTCTCCATCTGGTCCAGGCCGACGGCGATTCTGCGCAGAAGCACCGCGAGTTCTATGACGAATATCTCGCGGTCATGGATCTTGCCGCCGAGTACTATCTGCAAACCGTGGAGACCGTGTTCGTGCGACACGCCCTGCCCAAGGGCGAGATGATGCATCGGGGCATTCGCATCGACCCCGCGCAGATCCGCCGCGTGGCGCTGCTCACGGTGGAGGGCGAGAACGACGACATTTCGGGCGTCGGTCAGACCGAGGCGGCGCACAAGCTCTGCGTCAACATTCCGCCGGAGCGCAAGGCGCACTGGCTGCAGCCCGCCGTCGGTCATTACGGCGTGTTCAACGGCTCGCGGTTTCGGTCGGAGATCGTGCCGCGCATTTCCGACTTCGTGCTGTCGAACAATTCCGCTGCGCGCAGTGCCGCCAAGCGTGCGCCCAAGAGCAAGCCCATGCTGGAGGCGAACACCGGCTCCGCCGATGCGGCGCCGGCGGCGGCTGTGAAAGTGACCGGCGAGTAGCGCCGTCGTCCTCGCGCAACTCAGGGATGGCTTCGCCGCTCGGTGCGGGCGGGGCAAATTGCCGGCAACCCGCGTCCTGGCGGGGCTTTTCGCCGATTCGTCACCACCGGATTTGCGCGCGCGGCACTTAACATATTGATCTGACAATCGGTTTTGCCCCCGACCGGAGGCCGGAACCGGGTGGGATGGAGGCCGCTTCACCGGCACCCGCGGGATAAACCTATGAAAACGGATTCAAATCTTAACCGGCACCAGCTATGGTAGGCGTCGCCTTTTGACAGCCCATGGGGTTGGGGAAGAGGTTTATTTTTTGCCGTCATGCCGCGCCGGATCGTCACTATGGCAGTATTCCGCCCGGGGTTGTTCCAGGGTGGATTTGCGTCGATGTCGCTGCGTGCGCTGCTTTATCGCCGTCCGAGCGAGCCCTCGGTCGTACAGGTCGTTTTCGACAAGGCGATCTATCTCGTGCGGCTGCGCCGCCATCGCCAGGCCCGCCGCTACACGCTGCGCATCGATGCGCCCTCGCGCGAGGTGGTTCTCACCATGCCGCCGCGCGGCAGCGTGAGGGAAGCAAAGGAATTCGCCCAGAAGCACGGCGGCTGGATCGCGGCGCGGCTCAAGCGTCTGCCGGAGGCGGCCCCGTTCGCGCACGGGGTGGAGGTGCCGCTGCGCGGCGAGCCGCACCGCATCGTGCATCGTCGCGGCGAGCGCGGCACGGTGTGGACCGAGTCCGACGGCAGCGGCCGGCTGGTGCTCTGCGTCGCGGGCGAGCCGCCGCACGTCGATCGGCGCGTCAGCGACTTCCTCAAGCGCGAGGCGCAACGGGATATCGAAGCGGCGAGCCGCGGCTATGCCGCCCAGCTCGGCGTTTCGATCAAGCGCATTTGCGTCCGCGACCAGTCCAGCCGCTGGGGTTCGTGCTCGAACACCGGCGTGCTGTCGTTCTCGTGGCGGCTCATTCTCGCGCCTCCGTTCGTGCTCGACTATCTTGCCGCGCACGAGGTTTCCCACCTCGTCGAGCTCAACCATTCGCCGCGGTTCTGGCGCTTGGTGACTAGGCTCTATCCCGAGGTCGAGCGCGCCAAGGTGTGGCTCGACGCCAACGGCACCGATCTGCATCGTTATGGGCTGTCCCTTCGGCGCGGTGCCAAC
>DASSJW010000029.1:0-5232 GCA_035690995.1 Xanthobacteraceae bacterium | reverse complement strand
GTGTGATCAGATGCGCGGCGTCGCCCATGAGAAACACGCGATCGCGCCGCCACTCGGTCGCGACGCGATGGTGGATGCGGTAGACGATGGTATTGAGGATCTCCATCTCGTCGACCGGACCGATGAAGCGGATGACCTTGTCGCGGAATTCGTCCGCGCCCGGCTCGGGCACGCCGGGGCCGAGCGGATACAGAAACCGCCAGCAATGCGGCTGACGTACCAGGATCATCCATTCCTGCGGGTCGGCGAAGTAGGCGAGATACGGGTAGTCGCGCGGATTGGCGACGTCGAGATCGACCTTCACGTCAACCAGCAGGCAGCGCACGTCCGACGACTCGCCCTCCACCGCGACGCCGAGCTGTGCGCGCACCGTGCTGCGCCCTCCGTCACAGGCCAGGAGATAGGAGCCCTCCACGTCGCAGGTACCGTCGGGCATCTCGAAACTGGCGACGACGCCATCGTCCTTCTGCCGGAACGACGTCAGGCGATGCCGCAGATGCAGCGCCCCGGGCCGGCGCCGATCGATGGCCTCGCGCAGGATCGGTTCGAGGTGATGCTGGGGCATGTTGATGACGAAGGGATAGCGGGTGTCTTGGTCCAGCAGCGCCGTCTGCACCGAGGGCCGCGCGGTGTTGGTCGCACGCTCGACATCGCCGATCTCGTCGACTCGCAACGCTTTCGCAAGGACCTGGTCGGCGACGCCATAGCGCCGAAAGACCTCGATGGTCCGCGTCAGGATGGTTCCGGCCTTGGTGTCGCGCGAGAGCTCCGCGTCGTCCTCGAACAGCAGGAACGGCAGGCCGTAGAAGTCGAGCCCGAGTGCCGTGGTGAGGCCGACGGGCCCGGCACCGACCACGATGATGGGCTTGATGCGGCCGCTCATCGCTTAGGCGTCCTGCGCGGGATAGGCGAAGTCGCGGCTGATGATCGAAGCGGTCATCGTCGCCTGCTCGGACAACAGGAACAGGAGCGGGCCGACGGCATCCTCCGGCTGGCCGACACCGACCGACGCGCGCCAGCGCGCGTCATCCGCTCCGGCATTGGCCTCGCGATACTGCGGCGTGTCGATCACGCCAGGCGCGATCAGGTTGAAGCGCACGCGGTGCGGCGCGATCTCCTTGGCCGCGCTCTTCGCGAATGCGATCAGAGCCGCCTTGCTCGCGGCATAGGCCGACGCGCCCGGCCAGCCCTGGTGCGCGAGGCCGGACGTGAAGGCGACGATGCTGCCCGACCTGCGCGCGATCATGCCGGCAACCACCGCCTGGTAGCACCAGACGACGCCGGACAGATTGATGCGCAACACCCGGTCCCACTCCGCCGGGTCCATCTCGTGCACCACCGACCGCGGTTGAACCGCCGCCGCACAAACGAGGCCGTCGATCCGGCCAAATTCCCTTTCAACCGCGGCGAGGGTCGCGAACACTTGCGCGCGATCGGAGACATCGAGGCGCCGCGCCGCAATCCCGGGAACATCGGACAAGGCCGCCATGGCCGCCGCGTCGACGTCGCAGACGATGACGCGAGCGCCGGCCTGTCCCGCCGCGCGCGCCAAGGCGAGGCCGATTCCATTTGCACCGCCGGTGACGACGATCACATCTCCCTCGGCCTCGAAGCGCGCGCGCATGGTCAGGAGACCTTTGCCGCCATCAGGGACGATTCGAAGCCGCCAAGGCCGGCGCGGGTCGCGGTTTCGACCAGGCTTTTCACGGTCTGGGCATCGAGGCGGCAGACGTCAGCGCTTCCCTGCCGCGTCGCCCAGACCAATTCTCCCGGCGCGTAGACCCGATCCACGCCGGGACCGCGTTTCGATCCGCTCACCCGCGCTGCCTGGTCGCGCACCCGTTGCGCAAAGCGGTCGCCGGCCGGAAAGTGGCCGGCGTCGATCGCCAGAAAAAAATGCGCGCAGCGATAGGGCTCCGCCGGATCGCCATAGAGCGGGCGCACTTCGGCGCCGACCGCGCCGTCCGACAGGCCGCCGCACAGGAGGTCGATGACGAACGCGAGGCCGAACCCTTTCGGCCCTGCCGCCGGCAGCAGCATGCCCTTGATCGCCGCAAGCGGGTCGGTCGTGGGCCGCCCGTCCGCATCGATCGCCCAGTCCTCGGGAATGCGCTGTCCGGCCGCGGCCGCCAGACGAATCTTGCCCATGGCGGTCGCGCTCAGCGCCATGTCGGCTTCCACCGGAAACTCGCCGCTCGAAGGCAGCGCAATTGCAATCGGATTGTTGCCGACCATGGCCTCCGCGCCGCCCGGCGCAGGCATCAGCGGGCGGGTGCTCGACAGCACGATGCCGACGCAATTGTGCTCGGCGATCATGCGCGCGAAGCGTCCGGCCGTGCCGAAGTGAAAGCCGTTGCGCACCACCACCACGGCGAGCGCGCTCTCTTTCGCTCGCGCCACCGCCAGCTTGACCGCCTGGCGCGCGGTCAACTGACCGAGCGCATTGTGCGCATCGATGACGATCGCGCCGCCGCGATCGCTCACCACCTCGCCGCTGCTGCGCGCCGACACCGAACCTTTGACGATGCGCTCGATATACATGGGGAGCAGCATCACCCCGTGCGAGGCAATACCCTCGAGGTCGGCGGCAACCAGATCTGCCGCCACCACCTGTGCGTCCTCGGCTGCGATCCCGACTGCCTTGAAGATATCGGCGACGGCCGACGTCAGCCGTTGCGCATCGACCGCAACCGCTTCGGCGCGCGCCGATTGCGCCGGCATCAACGGGCATCCTCGTCGTTGGCGTACCATGCCGGCCGCTGGGGATAATGCGGGCCATCGTAGATTTCGACCACGATCGTCTCCTCGTGCGCCAGCGTCGGCCCGTGCACATTGCCCTTCGGGTTCCAGTAGAACGAGCCGGCCGTCAGCGTGACGCCGGTCTTGGTGTATTCGTACTTTCCCTTCAGGCAGAACATGAATTGATTCGATGCATGCAGGTGCGGCTGCGGAATGCTCGCGCCCTTGTCGAACTTGATGAGCGCGATCGACGAGCCGCCCTGCTCGTCCCGCCACAGCATTTTTTCCGACACCCCCGGCAGCGACTTCGCCCGCCACGGCATGTCGTTGCTTTGCAGGAGCACCTCGTCAAGGCTCGGCATGCCTGGAGGCATCGGCATCGCGGTCTTCTGATCGGTCATTTTGATCTCCGTTGTTGCCCTTGACGTTTATCTGTCTGACGCGCGCGGCGCGCTCATCGGATCGACGGCGGCCGATGACGCCGCGTCGCGTCCTGGATCTGCATCAACCGGCCCTTCAGGCTGTCGATATGCTCGCGCATGGCCGCCGCGGCGCGCTCGCCGTCGTGCTTGGCGATGGCGTCGGCAATCGCGGCGTGCTGGCGGGTCGTCGCCTGCACGTCCATGGTCTGCCACAGGTGCAGGTACCAATAGCGGATCGAGCGCTCGTGCAGCTGCTGGGCGAAATCGCTCAGCACGGAATTTCCCGCGCGTTCCGCCAGCTTGCGATGGAATGCACGGTCGCAGGCGATGAAATCGTCGATGCCCGGACCGTTCCTGGTGTGTTTGGTGGCGTTGGCGAGCGCCAGCAGCTCCTTGCCGTCATCGACCGACACACGTCCGGCCGCCGCCTTGGCGAGCTCGGCTTCCACCGCCGCCCGCGAGTCCAGGATCTTGATGATCTCCGAGATGCTGTCGGGCAAGACGACCACGCCCTTGCGCGGCATGATCTCGACCAGCCCCTCCAGCTCCAGCCGCTGCAACGCCTGATGCACCGGCGTCCGGCCGACTTGCAGCAGACCGGATATCGCCGCCTCGTTGAGGTACTGGCCGGGCAGGAAATAGAGCGTGATGATCTTCTCCTTGATGTCCTCGTAGGCTTTGGCGACCAGGGAGCCATGCTTGATCGGCGCCTTGCCGACCGTGTCGTCCTTGCTCACGGGGTTGGCGCGGGATGCCGCAAGCCTGGGCGTCGCCGCGAGCTGCCGTCGTCGTGCGTTTCTAGCCATCGCAGTCTCGCCCTTCAGTGTCGCGCCGGCGCCGGCGGCAGCCAGGGCGCCATCATCCGCTCGCCCGCGCCGACCAGCGCGTAGGCGAATATCCCCAGCACCGACAAGGCAAACAGCGCCGCGAATGCCAGCGGCGTATCGAGCTGGGAGGTGGCGCTGAGCAGGAGGAAGCCGAGCCCCTCGCTCGAGCCGATGAACTCCCCGATGACAGCGCCGATCACCGCCAGCGTGATCGCGACCTTGGCGCCGGTGACGATGAACGGCAGCGCCGCGGGCAGCTGCACTTTGAGGAAGATCTGCAGCGGCGATGCGTTGAGGCTGTGCGCCAGCTCCAGCAGCTCCTTCGGCGTGGCGCGCAGCCCGGCGGCGGTATCGACGATGATGGGGAAGAACGCCACCAGCCAGACGATCGCAAGCTTCGACTCCAAGCCGGTCCCCAGCCAGACCAGGATCATCGGCGCCAGCGCCACTTTGGGAACGGACTGAAGCGCGATCAGGAGCGGATAGAACATCAGGTTCAAGGGCCGGGAGTTGGCGATCGCGACGGCCAGCGGAAGCCCGACCACCAGCGCCAGCACGAATCCGTACAAGGTCTCCTTCAGCGTGATCCACCCTTCGCTCATCAGCAGATCGCTGCGGATGATCAACGAGCGCAGCACCTTGTCCGGCGACGGAAGCACGACGGTGGGAATGTTGAAGAACCAGCACGCGAGGATCCAGACCACAATGATCAGCACGACGCCGGCGAGCGGATAGAGAAGCTGCGAGATCAAGCGCAATCTCATGGCGCCGCCGCCTCCTCTGCAGCGGGGGCGATCACGCCGAGCGCCTCGCTCGCGATCCGCTCGGCGTTGGTGAACGCCGCGGTGAAGCGCACCTTCTGGCTGCGCGGATAGGCAAGCGGGACCGGTATCTCCTTCGCCACCCGCGCCGGCCGTTTGCTGAACACGACGACCTTGTCGGAGAGATAGACGGCTTCCGAAATCGAATGCGTCACGAACAGGACCGACGCCCGGGTCTCGTGGCGGATGCGAAGCAGCAGGTCGTTCATGTCCATCCTGGTGAGCTCGTCGAGCGCGCCGAACGGCTCATCCATCAGCAGCAGCCGGGGCCGGTGGATGAGCGCGCGACAAAGCGCGACCCGCTGCTGCATTCCGCCGGACAATTGATGCGGCCGCGCCGACAGGAACGCGGTCAGTCCCACCAGATCCAGAAGCTCGAGCGCGTGCCGGCGCGCGGCGGCGTCGTTCTTGCGCAGGATCTCC
>DASSJW010000028.1:0-5429 GCA_035690995.1 Xanthobacteraceae bacterium | reverse complement strand
CCGGGACCAAGCCCGCTATTGCCATCCTCCGACGGCGGCGGCGCTGAGGATGAGGGCGGTCGGACCCAGTAACTCCGCGGCCATGCGGTCGCCGGTCGCGCTGGCGCGCTCCGCATTCAACATGCGCACGACGGCCGGACGCCAGCCACCCATCCGTTCAATTTGATTCGAGCACGAGCGGCCATTGCTCCGCGACGATGGCTTGACCGTAGCGGCAAGGGCGCCCCGTCATCTCCGCTTACCCGGTTGCGCGCGCCATCGTCTCCGCCTTGGCGGCGAGCCGCTCCTGCACCAGCCTGCCCACGGCCATGATGTCGACCTTGCCTGAGCCGAGCATCGGCAGCTTGTCGAGCACCCAGACCTCGGCCGGAATCATCAGATCCGAGGCGTGCTTGCTCTTGGCAAAGGCCTGGAATTCGCCCCGCGTCGCGCTCTTGTGCTGCGTCAGCAGGATGAGCCGCTCGCCCTTGCGCAGGTCCGGTACCGCCACGACCGCTGACACTTCGGTCGGCCAAAGTTCGCCCGCCAGCGCCTCGACCGCGGCGAGCGAGATCATTTCGCCGCCGACCTTCGCAAACCGTTTGGCGCGTCCCTTGATGGTCAGGAAGCCCTGTTCGTCGATGCTGACGATGTCGCCGGTATCATGCCAGCCTTCGGGCGGGGGCTCGAGCACCCCGGGATTTTCCACCTTGAGATAGCCGAGCATCACGTTGGGACCGCGCACGAACAGCCGGCCGCCCTCCTCGACGCCCTCGACTTTTTCCAGGCGCGCTTCCATGCCGGGCAGGACGCGTCCGACCGAACCGAACTTGTTGAACATCGGCGTGTTCAGAGCGAGCGCAGGCGCGGTCTCGGTGACGCCGTAGCCTTCGAGAATGCGCAGCCCGAATTTCTCCATGTAGGTTCGGCGGGTGGTTTCTCTCACCGGTTCGGCGCCCGCCAGGATGTAGCGCAGCGAGCGGAAGTCGTACGGGTGCGCGGCGCGCGCATAGCCGGCGAGGAAGGTGTCGGTGCCGAACATGATGGTGGCGTTCACGCCGTAGATCAGTTCCGCCACCGTGCGGTAATGCAGCGGAGAGGGATAGAGATAGATGCGCACGCCGGAGACGAGCGGCAGCACCACGCCGACCGTGAGGCCGAACGAATGGAATACCGGCAGGACGTTGAAAACCTTGTCCTCGCAGCCGAAATCGATGCGCGCCGCCGCCTGAGCGGCATTGGCCAGCATGTTGCGGTGGGAGAGCACCACCCCTTTCGGCACGCCTTCCGAACCCGACGTGAAAAGGATGGCGGCCCAGTCGTCGGCCTTGCGCGCCACCAGCGGCTTGTTGGCGTTGAGCAGGCCGCGGATCTTGTCGCCCGTGGTGATGCTGGCGCGAATGTCTTCGAGATAGACGATCCTCACTTCAGTGCCGATCGTGGCGACGAGATTGGTGAGCTTGGCCTTCTCGATGAAGGTGCGCGACGAGAGGATGATATCGATCTGCGCCGCTTTGCAGGCGGCGAGGATATTCGCCGCGCCGGCCGTGAAATTGATCATGGCCGGCACGCGGCCTGCCGTCATCAGGCCGAGGATCGTGACGACCGCGCCGTTCGCGTTCGGCAGCATCACGCCGACCGCGCGGCCCTCTGCTGCCATCGGCATCAGTTTGCCGCCGAGGATGGCGGCGCCGACGAGCAGGCGCTTGTAGGAGAGCGCGCCGGTGACGGGATCTTCGACGGCCACCCGGCTGCGCCCATGCGTCGCGGCGGCTTGAATCACCGCTTCCGTTACCGTGCGGTTGGTCGAGGTGGTGCGGAACACGAGATCGGACATGATGCCGTAAAGCGCCGCGCCCGCGGCCAGGCGACGCTTGCGGCCCTTGAGCTCGGGGTCGACGGCGAGCCGCACCGGTTCGAGCACCGTAACCCTCACCTTGGGGAACCAGCGGCGACGCACTTGCCCCTTGGACAACCGGCTGAATGGCGTCTGCTCCAGGCCTTCGATCCGCACGGGCACGATCGCGGCATTGGCCTTGTCCGCAATCATCGCGGCGCCGTCATAAACCTTCATCAAGCTGCCGGTGACGGTGATGCGCCCCTCGGGAAAGATGATGAGGGCGTCCCCCGCCTTGACCGCGTCGATCAGGGAGCGGATGGCCATCGGCTTCATGGGATCGAGCGGCATTGCTCTGGTGAGCTTCAGGAACGGGCGCACCCACCACTTTTTCGCGATACCGACGTCGATGGCGAATACCGGCTCGCGGTTGCGCAGCGACAGCGCCAGGCCGGCATCGAGGAAGCTCACGTGGTTGAGCGCAATAATCACGTTCGAGCCGGCATTGTTGAGGTTGTCGAGACCGTTCACCTCGATCCGGAACAGCGCGCGGTAGATGATCGAGAGCGCGTCGCTGAGCGCGCTCGCCGGCATGGTGCGGCCGACGGCGATGGCGACGAGCAGACTTGCGGCGCCGAGCAGGATGAACAGCTGCGACGTCGTCATCCCGCTCTTCTGCAGGATGGCCACGATCACGGTGCTTCCCGCCATGAACGCGGCATTGAGCACGTTGACGGCGGCCACCACGCGCGCGCGGCGGTCGGCGCCGGCCCAGGCCTGCACCGCCGCAAAGGTCGGCACGATGAACAGGCCGCCGGCAATCGCGAGCCCGGCGAGATCGAGCGCAAATCGCAATCCCCGGCCGGAGCGGAAAATGGCGACGTAGCCCTCGAGCTCGGGAATCGGGGCCACGCCATGCGTCGACCAGCCGAGATCGACGGCGAACAGACCAAGCAGCACGGCGCCGATCAGCGTCGGCAACAGGATGATGCGGCCGGCGGCGAGCCAAGCCGCCAGGCCCGAACCGACGGCGATGAAAATCGAGAAGATCGCGAGGCAGGCGGTCACGACTTCCTCGTTGCCGCCGAGCACGTTCTTGACCAGCGGCGGCATCAGCGAGAGCGCGACGGCGCCGACGAGCCAGAACCAGCTGGTCACCAGCGCGCCCCACCACAAGCGCGGATCCTCGCGCAGGAACTTCAGCAGCCCGGCGGTGGAGGCGAGGATGTTCTTCTGCACCACCAGGTCCGGCGCCGCCTGGCCGGTGCGCGGAATCAGCAGGCTCGCGCTCCAGCACATGAGCGAGAACACGATCATGAGAAACGCGAAATGGGAGGGATCGCCGCCGTCCTTGGCAGCGATCCCGCCGACGATGGTCCCGAGCAGGATGGCGATGAAGGTCGCGCCCTCGACCAGGGCGTTGCCGGCGGGGAGCTCGGAACGGGCGAGATGGTCGGGAAGAATGCCGTACTTGATCGGGCCGAACAGCGAAGCGATCACGCCGAACAAAAACAGCGCCACGAACAGCACGGGTACCGAATGCACGGCGAAGCCGAACACCGCGATGAAGGCAATGCCGATCTCGGCGAATTTGAGCCGCCGCGCCACCACCGCCTTGTCGTAGCGGTCCGCCAATTCGCCGCCGAGCGCGGACAGAAAGAAATAGGGCGCGATGAAGACCGCGGCGGCAAGCGTGATCAGCGCCTCCGCGTCCGAGCCGCCGATGTGGAAGAGAATGAGAAAGACCAGTGAGTTCTTGAGGAAATTGTCGCTGAACGCGGAAAAAAACTGAGTCCAGAACAGGGGTGCGAAGCGCCGCGTCAGGAGCAGGGACGAGGACATGGCAGTTCCGGTGGTTGGATCGGGCGCGAGCGGCCCGAATGCTTACCGCGACGAGTTCCGGCTGCCTACAGCCGCCAAGGGCCTAAAAGACGACAATTTGGGCAAAAGGACAATCGGCCGCGAGGCGAGACAACCGCCCCGGCCCTTAAGGCGGGAATGAGAAACCTGCGGAATTCGGCCGACAGACACAAGCGGGCGGCCCGGGGCCGCCCGCTGCGCAAAGTGAAAGTCTCGCGAATTGCCGCTATCCGCGCAGGGTCCGCTGCCCCGCCGGCTGCATCATGACCGCCGCGACGCTGAGACAGACGGCAGCCCCGGTCGCGAACGTGAAGAGCGAGATCCACATGCGTGACTCCCTCGTGCTGTTGGTTCGCCGTGATGATGTCTGGAGCGCGCGGTCAACGCCGCAGAAGCGCTTCCGTTCCCGGAACTCGGCGCATCTGACTGTATCAAAATACCTTTTTGCAGCCAAAAACACAGGATCTCAACCCTTGGCTTGTAAGATTGCACGATCAAACCCTGCCGCCGCCCCTCAGCCGGCTCGTAGTTTTGACGCCGTCCGATCTATGGGCGACTATCGCTTTTGCGGTCCGCCATCCTCGCTCTCCCTCCCTCGGGCCGCGCTGCCGGGGTTTGTTCGTTCGCGTGCCAGAGAGTTCGCCAGACCTGAAAACAGGCCCGCGAGCGGTGCCGCCCGCCATGGCGACCGTGCGCGACGGCACGCGCCTCGCCTATGCGGTCCGTGGGCAGGGCACGAACGGCGTCGTTCTCATCCATTCTTTGGCCATGGACCGCGGGTTCTGGCAGCCAGTGGCCGAGCGGATTGCCGGCCACGCGCCTGTCCTGGTCTATGACTGCCGCGGCCACGGTGAATCGGACAAGCCGGCAGGCCCGTACACGGTCGAGCTGTTCGCCCGCGACCTCGCCGATCTGCTCGACCATGTCGGCTGGACCTCGGCGCTGGTTGCCGGCGCGTCCATGGGCGGCTGCATCGCGCTCGCATTCGCGGCGGCCTACCCGGCGCGGACCGCCGCGCTCGGACTCGTCGACACCACGGCCTGGTACGGCGCCGAGGCGCCGAAACAATGGGCCGAGCGCGGCTCACGGGCAGCGACGTCGGGCATGGGCGCATTGGTCGAGTTCCAGACGACGCGCTGGTTCGGCGACGAATTTCGCGCCCGCGAGCCGCAGGTCGTCCAGCGCTGCGTCGACCTGTTCCTGCGCAACGACGTGCAAGCCTATGTGGAGACCTGCCGCATGCTCGGCGCGGCCGATCTACGTGCGGCCCTGCCGGCCATGTCCATGCCCACGGCGATCGTGGTCGGCGAGGAGGACTATGCGACGCCGGTCGCCATGGCCGAGGCCATGCATCGCAGCATCGAGGGCTCGACGCTCAGCGTTCTCAAAGGCGCGCGTCACCTCACGCCGCTCGAAGTGCCCGATGCCATTGCCGGAGAGTTGATCGCGCTGCTGAAACGGGCGAAGGATCGGGTGGAGAAGGCATGAAGTTCACAGGCGACATATCGGTGCCGGCGCCGCGCGAGGCGGTATACGCGAAAGTGCGCGATGCGCGCTTCTTCGCGTCCTGTGTCGAGGGCGTGCGGGATCTGAACGAAATCGATTCCGATCACTACACCGCGGTGCTCGACACCAAGGTCGCGTATCTCAAATTCAAGTTCAACGTCGCGGTCGAGGTGGTGCGGGCCGATCCGCCGCACGAGATCGAAGCCAAGATCGAAGGCACGCCGCTCGGAATCGTCGGACGTCTCAC
>DASSJW010000027.1:0-2329 GCA_035690995.1 Xanthobacteraceae bacterium | reverse complement strand
TGCGCACCTTGACGATGCGCGCATGTACGGTCATGTGCGTGAAGTTTTTACAGGCCGGTCGGCGACGGCCCGGTGACAAGTCGCGCTGGAGCCGGGGGCCTCCGAATCTTTTCTCGCGCCGCAATCGGCCTCGCCGATACCACGGATGTCGGAACGCGCAAGTCTCCTGCGTCGTTGCCAGTCCGAGCTTGAGCTTATCGAGCGGCCCGTCAGCGCGCCCGTGAGCCGGGATGGCCATGAACATTCAGCGCGGCGCGCTTGTCCCATTCGTGCTCCTCTATTTCACGCTCTTCGGTGCGTTCGGCGCGCTTTCGCCGTTCTTGCCGCCGTTCCTGGCCGCTCGCGGCCTGCCGCCCGAGGCGCTCGGGCTGGTGCTGGGCGCCGGCACCGCGGTGAGGCTCGTGTGCGGTCCATTTGCCGGACGCCTCGCCGACCGTTTCCATGCTTTTCGTGCCGAACTCGCGATTTTCGCTGTCCTCGCGGCGGGTGCGGCTTTGCTTTATTTCCCGGTCACGGCGCTCTGGATGGTCGTGGCCGTCAGCCTGTTTCAGGCCGCCGCACTCGCCCCAATCGTTCCGCTTGCGGATGCGTTGTCGCTTGCGCATGCGCGCGCGCGGCATGGAAACAAGCCCGGCGGCTTCGAGTATGGATGGGTGCGGGGCGCGGGGTCGGCTGCATTCGTCGCCGGTACGCTGGTGGCCGGCCAGATCGCCGGCGCCCATGGACTCTCTGCCGTCATCTGGCTGAGCGCGATCTGTCTGCTCGCGACCTCGCTCGCCGCGATGCTGGTGCCTGCGTTTCCCGCCAGCCCCGCAGGACGCGCCGGTGCAAGTACTTCGAGCATTCCCTGGCTTGCACTGTTTCGCCAGCGTGCCTTTGTGCGCGTCGTGCTGATTGCCGCGCTCGTTCTCGGCAGCCATGCCATGTACGATTCCTTTGCCGTGATCCGTTGGACCGAAGCCGGAATTACTCCCGCTACGACCGCCGCGCTTTGGTCGGAGTCGGTTGCCGCCGAGGTGCTGGTCTTTCTGTTCGTCGGTCCTCGCCTGCTCGGACTGCTCAACCCCGCCGGTGCCTTGGCCGTGGCGGCATCTTGCGGGTTGGTGCGTTGGGGCGTGATGGCGCAGAGCGCCGACGAAGCGGCGCTTGCACTGGTGCAGCCGCTGCACGGGTTCACGTTCGCGCTGCTTCACCTCGCGTGCATGCGCGTCATCGCGGACACCGTGCCGCGGGGCTTGGCCGGAACGGCGCAGACGGTCTACGGCCTGGTCGGGGTGGGCGGCGCCACCGCCGTCTTGACGGTCATGTCGGGCTGGCTGTTTGCGCGGTTCGGCCCGAGCGGATTTTGGGCGATGGCCGTGCTCTGCATTCTTGCCCTGCCTGTCATCGCGTCCCTGCGGCGCGCGCTGCAGGCGCTCACCCCGCTGCCCGCCTGAAAGCCGACAGAGCCCGGCGGATCATGCCGGCTGCGGCTGAGCCGACGGCCATCGCAGACAATCCGCCAAGCCGCGCCCCATGATCCATTCGAGATCGCCCGGAGAGAGGAAGTCGAGTTCTTCGGTGAAATGCGTCACCGTCTGCCGATAGGAGCACGTTGTCGGGACGCGGGTGATATCGCTGCCCCAAAACGCGCGGCGCGGACCGAACGCCTCGATAACGCGGCGCAGCGGCTCGCGCAGATTGCCGAACGGATACGGCTCGGTCGAGAAGCAGGGCAGCGCCGAGACTTTGACGAAAACATTGGGATAGCGCGCGAGCGCGTTCATGCGCTCGACGGCGGGCGATGCCTTGTCATCCATGGTCGCGCGCGCGAAGCCCATGTGATCGACGATGATTCTGAGGTTGGGATAGCGCGCGGCAACCTCGCCGATCTCGGTCAGCCGTTCCGGTGCGTGCACCATCACCGGGATATCGTTGCGTTGCGCCTCGGGCCAGAACCAGTCCGCGGTCCCGTCAGTGAGCCACGGCCGGTCCGCGTCGCGGTGGAACGTGAGCCGCACGCCCAGCATGCCCGGCTGTTCCCGCCATTGCTTGAGCGCATCCTTGCCGGCGCTGGTCTTGAGCGCGATGCGGCCCATGACCGCGAAGCGATCCGGATATCTGCGTGCGCCCTCGAGCGCATAGTCGTTGCGGTCGGCATCGAAGGAGGGCGGGACCAGGATCGCGCGGTCGACGCCGGCGCGATCCGTGTCGGCGATCAGTTGCTCATAGCCGTAGGGTTTGCGATCGCCCACGCCGTCGCCGAGTCGCCGATCGGGCCGGTCCGGCGGCCACACATGCACTTGCGCGTCGATGATGATCATGTCGGAGGTGGCAATGGAACGTCCGG
>DASSJW010000026.1:0-23545 GCA_035690995.1 Xanthobacteraceae bacterium | reverse complement strand
GCGATGATCCGCAACAGGGTGGTCTTGCCACAGCCGGAGGGACCGACCAGCGCGGCCACCTCGCCCCCGGCGAGGCTGAACGCAAGCTCGCCGAGGACCTGGAGCTGGTCTCCCGACGCCGCCCGGTAGGATTTTTGCTTGATGCTGACGTCAAGCCGGTTTCGGACGCCAGCGGGCGACATGTCGTTCAAGCGGCTGCACCAGAAATGTTTCGATCGCCAGCATGACGGCGACGAAGGCGAGAGCATAGGCCAGGATACGGGTGACGTCGAACAATTGAAATGCGACGCCGATCTCGAAACCGACGCCGTTGGGACGTCCGAGCAGCTCGACGATGAGCACGATCTTCCAGACCAGCGACAGGCCGGAGCGGGCGGCTGCGGCCAGGTAGGGCGCGAGCTGGGGCAGCACCACGTGGCGCATACGGGCCCAGGCCCCCATCCGAAACACCTGCGCCATCTCGTCGAGCGCGCGGTCGAGCGAGCGCGCGCCCTCGCGTACGGTGACGGTCGCGATTGGAAGCTTGTTCAGCGCGACCGCCGCGATCGCCGCGGTTTCGGTCAGTCCCGCCCAGACATAGGCGAGCACGATGATCACCAGGGCCGGCAGGTTGAGCAGCACGATCAGCCAGGGGTCTCCCAACCGGTCGGCGAGCCGTGAGCGGCCCATGGCCAGCCCGATGACCGAGCCCAGCGCCATCGCCAGGGTGAATGCCACCGCCACGCGTGCCAGCGTGGCGCCGAGATTGAAGGCGAGGGCGCCTGAACGGGCTTCATCGACGATGGCAAGCGCAACTGCCTGCGGCTCCGGAAGCAGCCGCGCGCCCGCGAGCTGCGAGCCTGCGTACCAAGCCGCGATCAGCAGGATGAGCGAGATGAGCCTTGCGCCCAATTCACTCCCCTGCGGCGGGGCGGTAGAAGGTTCCGGCCGCCAGCTGGCGCGCGGGCCCGACCAGCTCGGCGCCGCCGATCTCGGCGAGCACGAGGTACAGCGCCCGCGCGTCGGCCTCCTCTTCGGCGATCGGACGCCGGACGATCCCTTCGCCGTAGCGCTGGCGGTAGATGGCGAGCGCGTTCGCATCGGTGACGCGGATCCGCGGGGCGAGCCGGTGCCATTCCGCTTCCGACGACGCCAGAATCTCCTTGGCCTGACGGGCGGCATCGAGGAAGCGATCGACGGTCGATCGGTTGCGCGCTGCCCAGGAACTGTCGAACGTATAGCCGACGATGGCGACCGGTCCCTTCGCCCCTAGCCCTTTCATCACATCGTCCATGGCGATCGCACGCCGTTGCCCCTTGCTCTCGAGGTCGGCGCAGAAATTCCAGAACGTCAGCGTGGCATCGATTTCGCCCTGCAGCGCCTTTTCCGTGAGGAGGGGCGGCGCGCCATAGACAACCGTGGCCTGTTTTCTGAGATCGACGCCCGCGCGGCGTGCCCACGCTTGCAGGAGCAGCCAGCTCTTGTCGAGCGGACCGCCCGCGACCGCGAGCTTCTTACCCTTGAGATCAATAAGTTCCCGGATCGACGATTGCGCCGGAACCATCACGGCGCCGAGCGTGCTCGACGAGGGGTAGAATACCAGGCCATCGCCGAGCGAGCGCTCGCGCGCGACCCACAGCCAATCGGACAGCATCAAATCGGCCGAGCCGCCCTTAAGCGCGATCTTGCCGGCTTCGGTCGACGCAAGCTCGATGGGTTCGATCACGAGATCAAGCTTGCGATCGAGACCATGGGTCTTGATCACATCGAGCTCCCACGCCAGCGTTCCGGTCTTTTGCACTGCAAGACGGATGCGATCGGCAGCTGCGGCGCTGGTCGCGCCGGCAAGCACGAGAAAGGCTGTCAGTGCGAAACGCAGCATCCGACGCATCGTCAGACGATGCCATAGCTCGCGCTGCTTGCAAATGCCGTGGCCTTGGCGCCGTCAACGGCGTACCGGCATTTTCCCGTCCACATCGTCGCAGGCGCGCGCTATAGTCGCGCAATCGAACGGCCCCGCCGCTCAGGCGGACAAAAACAAACAACGCGGCCGGTCTCGAAGAGGAGGAGATGTCATGATGCGAACGACGTTGCTCGCCGCGCTCGTGAGCGCGGCAATCCCCGTAACGGCGCTTGCGCAAAGCGCCGACGAACTCAAGAACGACGACAAGACACCGGGCGACGTGCTCACCTATGGGATGGGCTACAGCCAGCATCGCTTCAGCCCGCTTACCCAGATCAATCGCCAGACCGTCAAGCGGCTGGTGCCGGCGTGGTCCTACAGTCTCGCCGACAATCGGGGACTCGAGGGCCAAGCCCTGGTCAAGGACGGCGTGGTCTTTCTTACCGACCACGAGAAGACGGTGGCCGTCGACGCGCTGACCGGGCGGGAAATCTGGAAGACGATGGTCGAATATCCGCCGGAGACGACGCGGGTCGTCTGCTGCGGCATCGTCAACCGCGGCGCGGCGCTGTTCGACGGCAAGCTCTATCGCACCACGCTCGATGCCAACGTGATCGCGCTCGATGCCAAGACCGGCAAGGAGGTCTGGCGGACGAAATCATCCGATCCGAAGGACGGCTACTCCATGACGGTGGCGCCGTTGGTGGCGAACGGCGTCGTCATCGCCGGCGTTGCGGGCGCGGAATACGGCATCCGCGGCTATCTCGAAGGATTCGACGCCCAAACCGGCAAATCGCTCTGGCGCACCTATACGATTCCCGACAAGGGCGAGCCCGGCTCGGAAACCTGGCCTGGCGATACCTGGAAACAAGGCGGCGGTTCCACCTGGATCACCGGCTCGTATGACCCCGAGCTCGATCTCGTCTATTGGGGCACCGGCAATCCGGCGCCGTGGAATCCGCTCAACCGCAAGGGCGACAATCTCTACACCAACTCGGTGCTGGCGATTCAGCCCAAGACCGGCAAGGTGGTCTGGCACTTCCAGATGACGCCGGGCGACCCGTTCGACTACGACGGCGTCAATGAGTGGATCCTGGCCGAGCTTCCCGTCAATGGCGGAACGCGCAAAGTCATCATGCAGGCGAACCGCAACGGCTATCTGTATGTGATCGAGCGTGCGACCGGCAAGCTCGTCGCCGCCAATGCTTTCGTCAAGGTGAATTGGGCCGATGGCATCGACAAGGAGACGGGCCGTCCGGTGTGGAGCGCCGAGACCAAAGCCGTGGTCGAGAAGGGCCAGAAACAGCGGATCTACCCGGCGGTTTCCGGCGGCAAGAATTGGGGGCCGATGTCATTCGATCCGACCAAGCGGCTCCTCTACATCAACACCAACGATTGGGGCATGGACTACGAGCCCGCCCCGGTCGAGCAGGTGGCCAATCTCAAGGCGGGACAGCCGCACTACGGCGTGAAATTCCCGGCGGTATTCGACGCCGACAAGCGCGGGCATCTGCGGGCGACCGATCCGCTCACCGGCAAGGCCAAGTGGGAGCTGCCGTTCAAGAGCCCGAACATCGCCGGCACATTGGCGACCGCCGGCGGCCTCGTGTTCACGGGCATGTTGACCGGTGAGTTCATCGCCGTCGATGCCGACACCGGAAAGATCGTCTGGCAATTTCAGACGCCGTCCGGAATCGTCGGCCAGCCCATCACCTGGGAAAAAGACGGGAAGCAATACGTTACCGTGACCAGCGGGATCGGCGGCGTCTACGCACTCAAGATGGGCGATCCCAACGTTGCTAAAGTTCCTGCCGGCGGATCGCTCTGGACCTTCAAGCTGTTCGAGGATTGATCGGCAAAGGTAGGATTGGCGAAGGCGGCAACGTGTCTCGCGTGAGCACGATGCCGCCCTCTAGTGTGCGGAGGACGGGCGAAGAAGCCGACAGGGCGCGTGGGCAGAAGTCGCTGCGGTCTCCGCATTGCGCGGGTCGAACGTGTCTTTGCCGGGCGCGCCGGCTGTTGGTAATGTGTTTATGCGTCGAGTGACGGACGAGGAATGAAATATCAGAGCTTGCGATCCCTGGCTCTCGCCGCCGTAGTCTCCTTGCCCCTCTGGCCTTCCGTGTCGCTTGCCCAAGCGGCTGGCGCGGCGCAGGTCGCCGCCGGCGAACGGATCTATTCCGACTACTGCTCGAATTGCCACGGCGAAGGCCTGCGCAACACCAGCGGCGGCGTGACCTTCGACCTCCGCCGCCTGCGCAGCGAAGACCACGATCGCTTCATGGGCTCGGTGCTCGACGGTAAGCGACAGATGCCGCCGTGGCGAGGTGCGCTCGACACCGAGCAGATCGAATCGATCTGGGCCTACATTCGTGCGACAGTCGATCAATGAAGGATGTAGCACGGCAAGTTTGGCGCGGAGAGAACATGGAATTCGGTGTCTTCGATCACCTCGACCGTTACGGCGGCCCGCTCGCGGACTACTACGAGGATCGCCTGCGAATTGCGGAGGCCTACGATCGCGCGGGGTTCTACGCCTACCATCTCGCCGAGCACCACTCGACGCCGCTCGGCATGGCCCCGTCGCCGAGTGTATTCCTGACCGCCGTTGCACAGCGCACCAAGAGACTTCGGTTTGGTCCGTTGGTCTGGGCGATGCCGCTGCATCACCCCCTGCGGCTGATTGAGGAAATCTGCATGCTCGACCAGTTGAGCGGCGGTCGGCTGGAGATCGGCTTCGGGCGCGGCTCGGTGCCGATCGAGCTCGAATATTACGGCGCCAACCCGGACGACGCCCAGGACGTGTACGCGGAAGCGGTCGAGGTCGTGCTCAAGGGATTGACGCAAAAGGTGCTCGATTTCGAAGGCAAGCGATTTTCCTTCCATGACGTCCCGATGGAAATCGAGCCGCTGCAGAAACCGCATCCTCCGATCTGGTACGGCGTGCACATGCCGGATAGCGCCGAACGCGCCGCGCGCCGCAATCTCAACGTCGTAAGCCTCGACCCGCCGAATGAAACCCGTCTGTCCATCGACCGCTATCGGCTGATCTGGCCACAGGTGCATGCGCGTTCGGCCGCCTTTCCCAAGCTCGGCCTCGGCCGCTTCATCGTCGTTGCGTCGACCGATTCGGAGGCAATGGCGCTGGCGCGTCGCGCCTATCTGCTTTGGCACGCGAGCTTTACCCATCTGTTCCGGCGGCATGGACGGGCGCAATCGCATCCCCGCCCCGCGACCTTCGATCTGGTGGCCGAACGCGGCCAGGGCGTCGCCGGCTCGCCGTCAACCGTGGCGAAATTCCTCTCCTCGCAACTCGATGAAACCGGTTGCAACTACGTGGTCGGCCAGTTCGCCTTCGGCGACTTGACGCTCGACGAAACGTTGCGGTCGATCAGCCTGTTCGCCCACGACGTGATGCCGGCGTTGCGGGCAAAAGCGACCAGGGGCGCTGAGGAGATGGCTGGCGTTGCGGCACTGGGGCGCGGTTGATATCGTTGCTTCCGCCGACCGGCCGCGCGGAGTCCTTGAGCACGATGGAGTTGGGTCAGATTCGGCTGTCGGCCGACGTCGGCGGTACCTTCACCGATGTCGCCGCCTTCGACGAGACGACGGGGGAGCTTCGGCTCGGAAAAACGCTGACCACGCCGGCGCGGCTCGTCGCCGGAATCGAGAACGGCGTGGCCAAGGCCGGGACGGAATTTCGTGCGGCGCGGCTCTTCCTTCACGGCACGACGATCGCGATCAACACCATTCTGGAGCGAACCGGTGCGACCTGTGCGCTCCTCACCACCCAGGGTTTTCGCGACATCTACGAGATCGGTCGCGTCAATCGGCCAGAATCCTACAATCTGTTCTTTCGCCGCCACGAGCCCCTGATCGAGCGTGATCTGCGCTACGAGCTGAGCGAGCGTATGGACTCGCAAGGCAAGGTGCTGATCAGGCTCGACGAGGATGCGGTGCGGGCGGCGGTCGCTGACGCGGTCAGTCACGGCGCCGAGGCGATCGCCATCCTCTTCTTGCATTCCTATCGCAATCCCGCACATGAGCGGCGAGCAAAAGCGATCGTCGCGGAAAGCTATCCCGATCTTTTCGTCACGGCCTCGCACGAACTGTCGCAGGAGTATCGCGAGTTCGAGCGGACCTCGACCGCAGCTGCGAACGCCTATGTCGGGCCGCGGGTGCGGCGCTATCTCGGCGAGATAGGCGATCATCTGGGGGCGGCCGGCTTCGGGGGCGAATTTCTGATTGTGCAATCCACCGGCGGGCTGTTCGATGTCGGGGAGGCGCAGAGCGCGTGTATCCGGATGCTGGAATCCGGACCCGCGGCGGGCGTGATCGGCACCAAAGCGTTGTGCGATCGCATCGGTCTCAAGAATGCCATCGCCTTCGACATGGGCGGCACGACCGCCAAGGCGGGCGTCATCCATGGCGGCGAGGTGTTGATGACCGGCGGTGCGCTGATCGGCGGTTACGCCACCGGGCTGCCGGTGCAGATGCCGATGATCGATATCCAGGAGGTCGGTACCGGCGGCGGCTCGATCGCGCGTGTCGAAATGGGTGACGCGCTGCATGTCGGGCCGGAAAGCGCGGGCGCGCAGCCCGGCCCGGTGTGCTATGGGCGCGGCGGCAACGAGCCGACCATCACCGATGCCAATCTCGTCCTCGGGCGGCTGGCCGCCGACCGCTTTCTCGGCGGCGAGATGCGCCTCGATGTCGAAGGCGCCCGGCGGGCCCTCGAAGCGCGCGTCGCGGCGCCGCTCGGCCTCGATCTCACTACGGCGGCGGACGGCATTCTGCGCATCGCCACCACCAAAATGTCCCACATGGTGCGCTGGGTAACCACCGAACGCGGTCTCGATGCAGCCGAGTTTACGCTCGTCGCCTATGGTGGCGCGGGGCCGCTCCACGCGGCAATGGTGGCGCGCGAGCTGCGCATCGCCCGGGTCGTCATCCCGCGTGCGCCGGGCCACTTCTCGGCATACGGAATGCTGGTCGCGGACCTCCGGCGTGATTTCGTCAATACTTGGTTCACGCCACTGGCCGAGGCATCGTTTGCGGTCATGGAAGAGTTCTATGCCGAGATGGAGCACCGCGGCCGTGAGGCGGTGCGCCGGAGCGCGATCCCAGTCGCCGGCATCGCCGTGCAGCGCGCGGCCGACATGCGTTATGTCGGGCAGGAGCACGCCGTCACCGTCGAGCTTCCGGTCGATCTGTTTCGAACCGAGGATCGCGACGGTGTCAAGAAGCGCTTCGATGCCATACACGAGACACGCTACGGCTACTCGGCGCCGGCCGAAAAGGCCGAGATCGTGAGCCTGCGAACGGCGGTCACTGGGCTGATGCGCAAGCCGACCTTCGAATCCATCGCGGCGGGCGAGTCCGTGCCGCCGCCGGCGGCTTTTCGCGGCACCCGCGAGGTCTATTTCGCCGAGGCCGGCCGGGCGCTGAATACGCCGAGCTATGACCGGGGGGCGCTGCTTGCCAACAATCGCATCGCCGGACCGGCGCTGATCGAGGAGTACGCCTCGACCACGGTCGTGCATCCTGGCGACGTGGTCGTGGTCGATGCCTTGGGCGATCTTGTGATCGAGATCCTGCGGAGCTGACCATGGATGCCGCCTTGAAACCCAAGCCTGCGTCCAGCCGCCATCGTGTCGATCCGGTGACGACCGAAATCGTGCGCAACGGTCTCATCGCCGCCACCGAAGAGATGAAGACCAACCTGATGCGCACCGCCTACAACATGATCATCTACGAAGCGCTCGACTTCACCGTCGGCTTGTTCGATGCGCAGGGCAATACGGTCTCGATCGGACTCGGGCTGCCGATGTTCATCCGCGGCATGAGCGATACGGTGAAGACCAAGCTCGATCATTACGGCGTGCAGAATCTCGATCCCGGCGACATCCTGCTGACCAACGACGCCTATATCACCGGCAGCCACCTCAACCACATGACCTTCACCGTACCGATCTTCCACGACGGCGAGGTGGTGGCGTTCTCCTGCTGCATGGCGCATTGGCCCGATGTCGGCGGCACGCTCGACGGCGCCACCACCGACATATTCTCCGAAGGCCTGCAGATGCCGATCGTGAAAATCTATCGCAAGGGTGTGCCGAACGAGGAGCTCATCTCCGTCATCAAAACCAATGTGCGCCTGCCCGAACGGGCCATGGGCGACTTCCGAGCCCAGGTCGCCGCGGTCAGAACCGGCGAGCGCCGTTTCCTTGAGATGATCGGCAAATACGGCCGCGACGCCGTGCTCGGCGGCATCGAGGCGATCATGGATCACAGCGAGGCGGCCACACGGGCGCGCGTCCGCGAAATCCCCGACGGCGTCTACGAAGCGGAATCCTTCATGGACGACGACGGCGTGCGGATCGGGGAACGCGTGCCGATCCGGGTGCGCGTGGAGGTCGAGGGCGACCGGATGAAGGTCGATCTGACCGACGTCTCCAAGCAGGTCGCCGGTTTCTATAATTCCGGTGAGACCGCGGGCCGCTCATGCTGCCAGGTGGCGTTCAAGTGCCTGACCTCGGCGCTTGACCTCCCTATCAATGACGGCCAGTTCCGCGCGCTCGACATCGTGTTGCCGCCGGGGCGGGTGGTCAGCGCGCTCAAGCCCGCCGCCATGCGCATGTGGATGACCTATCCCATGACGATCATCGACACCATCTTCAAGGCCCTGGCGCCGGCGATACCCGAGCGGATCATCGCAGGTCATCATGCCGATCTTGTCGTCGGTCGCGTCAACGGCCGCCGCCCGAAGGACGACAGCTTCTACATCTATCTCGGCGGGTTGATCGGTGGCGGTTGGGGGGGCAAGCACAACAGCGACGGCCGCAATGCGACCATCGCCATGAACGATGGCGACACTCATAACGGTCCGTCCGAGCAGGTCGAAGCGAAATATCCGCTGCTGGTCGAGCGCTATGCGCTGCGTCCGGATTCCGGCGGGGCGGGCCGCTTCCGCGGCGGGCTGGGCTGCGAGCAGGTGGTACAGGCGCGTCACGACCTTCGATTCAACTCGCAGATGGATCGGGTCAAATGCAAGCCGTGGGGACTCGATGGCGGACTTTCGGGCTCCGGCAACGCCGTCGCCATTCACCGTTTCGGGACGGCGCAGGAGCAGCGCTTTCACAACGGCAAGGCGCTCAACCAAGTCCTGCACGCCGGTGATGCCTATATCCTGCGCTCCGGAGGTGGCGGCGGCTTCGGTTCGCCGCTCGAACGCGACCTCGAGAGCCTCGCTCGCGACGTGCGGTGCGGGTATGTCAGCAAGGACGCGGCTGAAAAATATTACGGCGCGGTGTTCGAGCCCGGGACGAACAAGATCGACGCGGCGGCGAGCGAGGTCCGACGCGCCGAGATGCGCCGGCAGGGCCTGCCACAGGACGAGCCGATCGCCGACACCGGCGTGCCGGCACCCGCCCCGGCACATATGCACGCGCATGATCATGCGCACGAGCGGCTGAGCGAGGAGGAGCGGGTCGCGCTGGCGATGACCGGGCGCTGTTGTTCGTAGACTGCGCCGTCGCACGGCCGCCTAGGTCGGTTGTGTCCTCGTCCGCGGCTACTGGAAGTCCGCTTTAGCGAGCATGACATAGGTAGTTAGCGGGCGGCGTTGCCCCGCAACGGCAGCGGCTGCTCGTCGAGCATGGCCTGGATCGCCTGGCGCGTGGTCTCGAGATCGAGCCCGTGCTGCGCGATCAGATCCTGGCAGTCGGCGGCGATCGCGTCCATGTCCTGCAGCATCTTGAGGCGCTTGAAGTGATCGTCGTGGTGAAGCCCCATGCTGTCGCCGACGATCTCGAGAACGTTCATGATGCGGAAGGGGTAGTCGCGCTCGTGCGCGCAGAGCTCGCGGTGGTCGGCGTGGTAGACCGCGACCAGCGCATCGATGCCGGCGCGCTCGGCGGCATCGAGCTCGTTCTTCTGCAATTCCCGTCGATACGCCGGCAAGGCGCGGAAATAGTTGCTCATCATGCCAACTGCGGGCTGCTTGAGGTCGACCAGCTCGACGCCGGGCACGGCCTGGAGGATGTCCTCGGCCGCTTCGACCACGCCCTTGAGTCCGGGGTGGCGGTGCAAGGCGATGCGCATTTCGACGGGCTTGCGCAGGAACGGCCGCAGCCGATCGAGATTGCCGCGCAGAAAGAGCATGAACGGTGTCATCTCGAACGGCTTCGAGCCGCGGGTCTTCTCGACCGTCGGCAAGGTCGTCTCGGTGAATTGCACGTGACAGCTCGGGCACCACGACACCACTTGCCCGGACTTGCTGCGCGCGAGCTTGTCCATGGTGTTTTCGGCGAAGCGGCCGGACGTGGCAACGTCCCCAGTGCGCATCTGCACGACCCCGCAGCAATGACTCGGGCCGCCCAGGACCTGATAGGTCACGCCGAGCGTATCCATGATGTCGAGTGCAAGGAGCGCGATATGCGGGGTCTTGAGCACGTTGCAGCCGGTATAGAATACAAAGTCCGGCGGCGTCTCGGGCTCGGCGTTAGCACCGGGCTTCTGCCCGAGCCGCGCGAGCATCTCGTCGTCGAGCTGCATCTGTGAGATGTGGGTCACCTCGCGCGCGACCTTGCGGAAGCCGTCGACCCCCTGACGCCGTCGCTGCGGCGGCTCATCTCTATGTCGCGCCATCGCGACCCGTGCCATGCCAAGCATGAAGCGCGGATTGACGCCGTAGTCGCAGGCCTTGATGCATTCGCCGGTAAGTACGCAGGCATTCGCCCACTTGCGCGAGGCCTCCGGGCCATCGCCGGTGCGCAGGATGTCGATGATGCCGGAGATCACCGCCACGGGCTCGGCGTTCACGCCGCCGGGGCCGGTGACCGGGCAGACTTCGACGCATTTGCCGCAGCGGGTGCAGGCGTCCGCCATCGCCTCGACGCGTGCGGCCAGCGCGGTTTCGAAAGTGGCGGTCATGCGGGACACGAGCTTTCGTCGGCGAACTCGAGGCCAGACTACTGCTTCAGCCTCGATGATGAAACCCCGCCCCTGGACCAGCGCGTTGCGGTCGGAACCCCGTCGGTTCTGGTCGCCGCTTCCGCATATCGCGGAAATGCGGCGGCGGTTGAGGCGCGCTACCGTGGCGCAGAGTAGTAGTACACATCCTGGATCGAGGTCGGGCGGATGACGATTTTGCGACGCGAGCCATCCGCGGCATAAGAGTCCGCCGAAATCTCCGGCAGATTCTCTCCAAACTTCCGCACGGTGTTCAACGCCTCGCTCGCGGTCCGCTTCGCGGTCCGCTCCCCGCGGGCGGCTGCCTTGGATGCGGGTAGACGTGTCTGTGCTCCAGCCACGGGCTTGGCCACGCGCGGCTCTCTAGCGACCGGGCGCTGGGCCGGCGCGGTGCGCCCCGGCGCCGCGACGTTGCTGTGTTGCATCGGCCGCTGGGCCGTCGGCTGCTGAGGTGCCGTCTCCTGAGGCGCCAACTCTCGCGGCGTCAACTCTTGAGGCGTGAACAGTTGGGATGCTGAGTTGGCGGCGGGCGCCTCTTGGGGCAAGGCCGCCTTGGGTGCTGCGTCGTGGAGTATCGACGCCTGGGTCGGGGGTGCCTGCGGCACTGGTTCGTGACGTGCGGGCTCCTGGGCTCCGAGTTCCGGAGGTGTAGGTTCCGGACGTGCGGCTTCCTGGCGCATCGGTTCCTGCAGCAGGAACTCCTGGGGCGGTAGGGTCGCCGCATGCTGGGTTCCGCCCTCGGACTCCTGCACTGCCGGTGTCGCGGGGTCCGACTGGACCTCGAGCCTGCCAGTGTTCAAGCGTCCGGGCCCCGCGACCCACGGCAAGTCGCGCCGGGACAGGCAGTTGCGGTCAAAATTCAGCCAGGTCCGCTGCCTGCAAGCCGGGTCGGCCGGCGGGTCGGACATTTCGGCTCGGGCGACGAGGGGCCGGTCAACGGTCAAAAAGAGCGCCGGTACGCCAACGGCGATCACGCTGCCGAACGCAATCAGGGAGGCGGCGATGACCAAACGCAGATGCGAGTACAAAGGCCTATCTCCTTGAGGCCGACCCCCGCGCCACGCCGATCCCGGGCAAGAATAACGGCGCTGTGGCGGGACTATGTCCGTTCGGCGGGCCGGCTCCCAGTGGAAATCGCAACTGTGTTTAACGCGTCGCGGTTTTCGCGATAGGGACGAGCCCTCATACTTGAGGCGGCAGGCCTATAACCCTGCCACCAAACCATAGGTTCCGAAAACTGCCGGACCCGGCGGTTTGCCAAAGTCCGGGAAGTACGCTCGATTGTCGGAACGGATGTCTCCTTTGACATATAGCGACCCAGCAAGGACCCGCAATGCCTGCCGGCACCATCACAACCATCGATACCATCGCACTGCGCCTCCCGCTGGACACCTGGGCGCCCCCGCCGCAATTCGCCGGCAGGCCGCGGACCCATGTCGACATGCTGCTGGTCCGCGTGGCTACCAGCGGCGGCGTTGTCGGCTGGGGCGAGGCCTATGGCAGCAGTTCGCCGATGATCCCGGTCGTGTTCGACTCCTGGATCAAGCATCTTGCCATCGGGCAGGATGCGACCGACCAAGGACTGACGGCGCGGCTTGAACGCTTGCTGCATGGGTTCGGTCGCTGCGGTCCCGTGGTGCATGCGATCAGCGGACTCGACATCGCCCTGTGGGATATCCGCGGCAAGCTCGAAGGCAAGTCGGTGTCCGCGCTGCTCGGCGGGGTGCGGCGCAAACGCGTCGAGGCCTACGCCTCGCTGCTGCAATACGGGGGCTCGGTCGAGCATGTGCGCCGCAACGTCGGGCGCGCGCTCGAACGTGGCTATCGCCACCTCAAGCTGCATGAGCGGACCGCGGAGGCCGTCGCCGCCGCCCGCGCCGTAGCCGGGCCGGACATTCCGATCATGGTCGACACCAACTGTGCCTGGACGGCGGACCAGGCAACCGCGCCGGTCGCCGCCATGGCGCCCTCCAAGCCGTTCTGGGTCGAGGAGCCGATCTGGCCGCCGGAGGACTTCGACTCCCTGGCGGTGCTCAGGCGCGCAACCGGAGTCCCGCTGGCGATGGGCGAGAATGCGACCGGCGTGCTCGATTTCCAAAAAATGATCTCTGCCGGTGCAACCGATTTCGTGCAGCCGAGCGTCGTCAAGATCGGTGGTCTGACCAACCTGTGGCAAGTGGCGACAGCGGCAGAGAAGGCCGGCGTCACCTGCGTGCCGCATGCGTTCTTTTTTGGGCCGGGATACCTCGCGACATTGCACGCGATCGCGGCCAAGGAACGCGCGGCGCCGCTCGAGCGCTTGTTCGGCGACGTTGGCTTTATCGCCTATGCGAAGACCGTACCGGTGGTCGACGGCGCGATCGATGTGCCCGAGGGTCCGGGGCTGGGGGCCGATCCGGAGGAGGAACTGATCGAACGCTTCCGGACCTGATTAGAAGGCTCGCCACGGGAGGGAGAACAAAAATGATCAAGACGAACAGGCGCGTCTGGATGGCCGGCGCCATCTCGGGCGCCGTACTGCTGCGCGCACGCGCGGCCGCGGCGCAAGCCTATCCGCAGCGGGCGGTGAGGATCATCGTGCCTTACGCCCCAGGAGGCGGCACCGACGTGTTCTCGCGCCTGCTTGCGGCGCAAATGGAGCGCGAGTTCGGTCAGACGCTGATCGTCGACAATCGCGGCGGCGGCGGAAGTACCATCGGCACCCAGGCGGTCGCGAACGCGCAGCCCGACGGCTACACCATCGGGATGGTGGACAGCGCCTTCGTGACCAATCCAGGCCTGTTCAAGGATAAGCTGCCGTACGACACGCGGCACGATTTCATCCCGGTGTCGTTGCTGTCGCGAACCCAACTGGTGCTGTGCGTGAGTCCGTCCTCGCCGTTCACGACGGCGCAGGATTTGATCGCTTTCGCCAAGGCGAATCCAGGCAAGCTGACCTTTGCCTCGGCCGGCATCGGAACCGGCATTCACCTCGCGGCCGAACAGTTCCGGCAGGTGGCGGGCATCGAGATCGTGATCATCCCCTATCGTGGCGGCGCGCCGGCGCTCGCCGACTTCCTGTCGGGTAAGGTGGATTTCACCTTTGGAGCCGTCCCCACGATCCGGGAGCACATCCTGGCCGGTAAGGCGCGCGGGTTGGGCGTGACGCGCGGACGCGCGCCGCAGCTACCCGATATCCCGAGCATGGAGGAACTGGGCTACGCAAGCGTGGATTCCGCAAGCGAGATGGGGCTGATCGTACCGGCGGCGACGCCGGCGCCGATCGTGGAGAAGCTGCAGCAGGCGGCGGCCAATGCCGTCAAGGATCCCGCGTTTCACCGAAGTCTGCTCGAGCGAGGCTTCCAGCCGATCGGCAGCACGACGGAAGAGTTCCGCTCGCACGTCGACCGCGAGATTGAAAAATGGAAACGGATCATCGCGGCGGGCAACATCAAGCCGGAGTAGCCGCGGCACCGCCCTGGTTGATCGTCCTCAGGCGGTAACCGCGATTCCCTGCACCTCGATCATCATCTCGGGCTGGGCGAAGCCTTGAACCGTGATCGCCGCGCTCGCGGGAAAATCCTTGCCGAACAACTCGGCGCGCAATTCAGTCATGCGGGTGGTGTAGCGCGCGTCGATGAGAAACACGGTCATCGTCACCATGTCGCTCAGCTTCGCGCCCGCCTCCGCCAGCGTCTTCTCGATATTGCGGAAGGTCTGCTTGAACTGGGCGTCGAAATCCGCGGCGAGAGATTTCCCGGAATCATCGACCTGGCCGGTATGCCCGGCGACGTAGATGGTCCGGCCGGCGCCCTCCGTGATGACGCAGGGCGAGAACGCGCGTTTGACCTGCCAAGTGCCGCGAACGAATGTTTTCTTCATGGGGCTCGACCTCTCCAAGGCTTCGTATCAACCAGCGCGGATCGCGCGACGACCATCTCGCCGCCAAGGAGTTATACGGCGTTGGCCGCCTGGATCGCGCGCCACAGCCGCTCCGGTGTGGCCGGCATCTCCACATGGCGGACACCGAGGTGGGAGAGCGCGTCGACGAGCGCATTGGCCACCGCCGGCATTGCGCCGACGCAGCCGGCTTCGCCCGCGCCCTTGACGCCGAGCGGATTGGTCTTGGTCGGCACTGGATTGCTCTTGACCTCGACCGCGCTGATGTCGGTCGCCCGCGGCATGGCATAGTCCATGAACGAGCCGGTCAGGATCTGCCCGTCGCCATCGAACTGGATGTCCTCCATCAGGATCTGGCCGACGCCCTGCGCGACACCGCCCACGATCTGGCCTTTCAGCAGCAGCGGATTGATCACGGTGCCGACGTCGTCAACGACGCTGTAGCGCACGATCTCGACCGTGCCGGTTTCCTGGTCGATCTCGAGCTCGCAGATGTGACAACCATTGGGAAAATTCTGCACCGGTGCGATATAGGTTGCGGTCGCGGTCAGGCCGACATCCATGCCTTTCGGCAGCTTCGTTGGCTCCATCGCCTCCTTCGCAATTTCCTTGATGGTCAGCGTGCGATTGGTCTTGGGGCTGGAGAACACCCCGTCGGCAAAGTTGATGTCGTCGGCATCGATCTTGAGCAGATGGGCCGCGATCTGTTTCGCCTTGGTGACGATCCGCTGCGCGGCCATGTCGACCGCCGACCCGCCGATCGTAGCGGAGCGCGAGCCGCCGGTGCCTTCGCCGAGAAAGACCTGGTCGGTATCGCCCTGCACGTAGTGCACGTCGTCGGGATCGAGTCCGAGCCGATCGCACATGATTTGCTTGAAGATGGTTTCGTGGCCCTGGCCCTGGGTAACGCTGCCCGCAAGCAGCGTCACGGTGCCGGACTTATCGAACCGGATTTCCGCGCCTTCGAACCCCGCTGCTGCGGCGCGCTCGATGGTGTTGGATAGGCCGATGCCGCGCAGCTTGCCCTGCCGGCGCGATTGTGCACGCCGCTGCTCGAAGCCCGCCACATCGGCGAGTTTGAGCGCCAAGTCCATGCTCTTCTCGAACTCGCCGCTGTCATACGTGAAGGTGAGCGCAGTCTTGAACGGCATGGCGTCGGGCGGAATGTAGTTGCGCCGCCGCAGCTCGGCCGGATCGATCCCGAGCTCGTCGGCGGCGAGATCCACAAGCCGCTCGATCACATAGGCGGCCTCCGGCCGCCCGTTCCCGCGATACGGCCGGACCGGATTGGTGTGGGTGAACACGGCGGTGACGTCGGCGTGCATTGCGGGAATGCGATAGACGCCCGCAAGCGTGCCGATATTGCCGGTGAAAGCGGGCATGCCGGTCTGCAGATAAGCGCCGATGCTGGCGACGGTCGTGGCCCGCATGGCGAGGAAGCGGCCTTCCTTATCGAGCGCGAGCTCGGCGTCGGTGACGTTGTCGCGGGCCTGCGCGTCGCAGAGAAAGGATTCCGATCGTGTCGACATCCATTTCACTGGACGCCTCACGCGCTTCGACGCCAGCAGCACCAGTGCGACCTCGTTGTAGACCGCCGATTTCATGCCGAAGCTGCCGCCGATGTCGCCGGCCACCACCCGGATCCTGCTCTCGGGCACCCGCAGCACCGGAGAAAGCTCGGCCCTGAACGGATGCACACGCTGCAGCGTGGTATAGATGGTGTAGCGATCCTCTGCCGCGTTGTAGTCGCCGAGACAGCCGCGTGGCTCCATGCTTGCGGCGGTGACGCGGTTGATCACCAAGTGCTGCTTGACGATGTGATCGGCCTTGGCGAATGCCGCCTCGGTCGCAGCCTTGTCGCCGAACAGCTGCACGAAACCGATATTGTCCGGACAGTCCTCCCACACCCGCGGCGCCCCCTCGGCGCTGGCCTCGGCGGTGGATACGATGGCGGGAAGCGGCTCGTAGTCGGCCACGATCAGTTCGGCGGCGTCGAGCGCCTGATGATAGGTCTCGGCCACAACGAAGGCCACGTAGTCGCCGACCCAGCGCACCCGATCCCTGGTCAGCGCCGGATAGGGCGGCCGGAACACACTGCCGTCGCGGCGCTGCAGTCCGCCAGGCACCGGCAGGTCGCCCCATCCGGAGGCTTGCCAATCTTCCCCGGTAAGCACGGTGAGCACCCCCGGCGCGGCTTTCGCCTTGCTCGTGTCGATGGAGCGAATGCGCGCATGGGCATGTGGCGAGCGCAGCACATAGCCGAACACCATGCCGGGCAGGACCATGTCGCCGACATAGCGACCGCCGCCCTGGAGCAGCCGCGGATCCTCGAACCGGGACACGCTTTGACCAATGGCAAATTCACCCATCTCAATCCCCGAGCTGACCGACACTTGCGAGCCTAGCGTTATCGCAAAGCTGCAGCGCGATGGCCATGGGGGTGCTGAGCTGGACCGTTTGACGGAAGCACTCGTTTTCGCTCGCGTCGGCGGCGCGATTCCGTCCCCGCATTGTCGCCCATTGTACCCCGGTCTAGAGTGCCGCCATCGTCATCAGCGTCGCCGGAGTTCGCGCCATGGCTTTTTTCCCCTACATCTCTGAATTGCAACGGCTGGCGGCCACCACGGCGGTCCTGGCCGCGGTGGCGTCGACGGTATCGACAGCGCACGCCGCCGACGAGAGCAAGGGCAAGAAGGTCCTGCTGCTCGAATCCTTCACCGCGCATCCCTATGTCGCGACGACCGAGAAGTCCTTTCGCGAACGCGCCCTGTCATACGGCATGGACGTGACGGTTCAGGCCGCCGGCTTGGACGCGGCGCTGCAGGCCCGCCAGGCCGACGACGGCATCGCCCGCAAGTTCGATCTCATCGTCGTCCAGCCGATCTCCGAGCAAGGAATCGTCCCGGTGCTCACGCGTGCGAAGCAGGCCGGCATTCCCGTGATCATCGTCAACAACACGCCCAAAGACGGCACCGAGGAGCTCTACGTCACCTTTGTCGGGCAGGATCAGAATGAGATGGGGCGCATCGCCGGCAGAGCGGCGCTGCAGGCGCTCAAGGGCAGCGGCCGCGACGGCGGCAAGGTGGCCCTGATCACCGGCGCGCTGCAACAGGGCCCTGGACCTCGTCGCGTCGCAGGGTTCAAGGACGCGGTGGCGGCCAATCCGAAGGTCGAGATTGCAGCGATCGAGGACGGCCGCTGGGATACCGCCACCAGCGAACGCCTCGCCGGCCAACTCTATGCGCGCTTCGCCGCGAGCGGCGGCCTCGATGCGCTCTACGGCATGGCCGATAATCAGGCGGTTGCCGCGATCAAGGCGGCGGAGGCGGCGGGCATCGCCGTCGGAACGGGTCCTAAGCAACTTATCGTGGTTGGCGGCAATTGCCAGAAGGAAGGGCTCGACGCCATCGGTGCCGGCAAGATGTACAGCTCGGTCACGCAGATCCCGACCGACCTCGGCCGACGCACCGCGGATGCGGCCAATGAATACTTTTCCGGCAAGAAATTGCCCAAGGCCGACCTGCTTCCGGCCGAGCTGATCACCAAGGCGAACCTCGCGCAGTGGCAGGCACCGTGCACCTATTGATGGTTGATCGCGTGCGGTGGTGTCGATTCGGCAAACTTGCGTGCGCAATTCGGCGATAGCTGACTTATGGTGCTCCGCGACGCGGTGCTTCGCAACGCTCCGCAGCATGAGGCTGAGCACACTTCCTCGCATGGAAGACGAGGCGGCCTGATGGACATCCTTACCGTCGAAGGCCTGAGCAAGAGCTTCGGCGCCGTGCGCGCGTTGCGTGACGTTTCGCTTTCGCTGCGTGCGGGCGAGATCCGCGCGATCTGCGGCGAAAACGGCGCTGGCAAGAGCACGCTGGTCAAATCGCTCATGGGCATTTTTACGCCCGACGCCGGCTCGATCGCGATTGATGGTGTGCACCACACCATGCGCTCTCCCCAGCAGGCACAGGCCTTGGGCCTGGGACTTGTCGCCCAGGAGCTCAGCCTGGCGCCTCGGCTCTCCGTGCTCGACAATATCTGGCTTGGAAGCGCCGACGTTCCGCTGTTTCATCGCCGCCGTGACTTGCGTCGTCGCGCGCGCGCCGCTCTCGAAATATTGGGCGCGGGTGAGTGGGACCTTGATGCCCCCGTGAGCGCGCTCAGCATCGGCCAGCAGCAGTTGGTCGAGGTTGCACGGCTCCTGGCCCGCGACGCGCGAATCCTCATTCTCGATGAGCCGACCGCAACCCTGACTGATACGGAAATCGCCCGTATTCTTGATGTGCTCAAAGCGCTCAGGGCGCGCGGGCATGCGATCCTCTATATCAGCCACCGCCTGAGCGAGGTGTTCGATCTCTGCGACACCGTCACCGTCTTGCGCAACGGCGAACATGTTGCCACCAGGCAGGTGCCCGATATCACACGTGAGCAACTGATTGAGCTGATGCTCGGCCGCCCGTTCGGCGACATGTATCCGGCGGCGGCCGCCGGGCCGGATACAGGCGATGCGCTCGTTGTGGAAGGCCTCAACGTCGCTGGCAGTGTCCAGGACCTGTCGCTGGTCGCACCTCGCGGAAAAATTCTCTGCATCGCCGGGCAGATCGGGTCCGGCGCCAATGTGGTCACCCGCGCGCTCGCGGGCCTCGTCCCCGGCGCCACGGGTCGTGTCAGCGTCGGTGACAAGCCTTTGCGGCTCGGCTCGGTACCGCATTGTGTGGCGCGTGATCTCCTTTTCTTGTCCGAGGATCGCGCCGCCGAGGGCATATTCCATCAGCGCAGCGCGCTTGAGAATCTTCTGGCCGCGAACTTCAGCGCGCATACGCATATGGGCATCTTGGATTGGCCGAAGCTCAAGCGCATCGGCGCGCGGCTTGCGCAACGTGTTGCGATCGATCCTCGCCGGCTCGCCGCCGCTGCGGGCAAGCTCAGCGGCGGCAACCAGCAAAAGCTCCTGTTCGGTCGCGCGATCGAGCGGCCGCAGCCCGGTGTGCTGTTGATGAACGAGCCCACGCGCGGCATCGACGTGGGCGCACGTGCCGACATCTACCGGATCATGCGAGAGCTATGTGCGCACGGCTATGCTCTGATCATGACCTCCTCCGATCTCGAAGAGGTCGTCGGCGTCGCGGACATCGTCATCACCATGTACCGGGGCCGGACGGTCGCGCGCTACGAACGCCACTCGATCGCCATGGCGCGCATCCTCGCCGATATCACGCATCCGGTGCAGGCGGCGGCATGAGCCAATCCGCGGAGCCGCCGCTCACGGATCGGACGCTTGCCGTGCCTGCGCAGGGGCAGATGGCGGCGCGGGCAGGCGAGCCGCGGAACTATGTCGGCATCGTTCGCGCCGCTGTCCTGGTCATCCTGGCGGCGGTTGCCCTGACCACGCCCGGCTTCTTGTCTCAGCCCAGTATCCTTTCGCTTCTCACCACCGTCTCCTTTATCGGATGTGTCGCGGTTGGCATGACGCTGATCACGATCAGCGGAAATATCATGTCGTTCGCGCTCGGCGCATTGGTCGGCGCAACTGCCATGGTCTTTGTTCTTGCGGCCAATTGGGGCGGGTTTGCCTTCGGCCTCGTCGCGGGACTTGCCTTCGCGGCGGCGACCAATGCCTTGCAGGGCTTCCTGATCGGCTGGCTGCGCGCCAATCCGATCATCGTCAGCATCGCAGCGCTGGCGCTGATCTATGGCGTCGCGGAAGCGTTTGCGGCCCACGGCACCATCTATGCCGCGGCGGGAACGAGCTATGCCGGCTTCAAGGGCAAGGTCGCCGGCATACCGGTGGAGTTCGTGGTGTTTTTGTGCGTCGCGGCGGTCGCCCAGTTCCTTCTGTCCCTCACCACGTTCGGCCGCAATCTGTTTCTCGTCGGTTCGAGCTTTCGCGCCGCAGAGGCGATCGGCGTGCGCACCTGGCGCGCCATCACCGGCGCCTATCTCTGGGCCGGGCTGTTCACGGCGCCGGCCGGAATCATGCTTGCGATCCGCTATGACGCCGCCAGCATGAACTATGGCCTGGGCTACGAATACGACGCGATCGCCGCGGTGCTGGTCGGCGGCACCGTCATCAAGGGCGGCGAGGGCTCAGTACTCCGTACGCTGGCCGGCGCGATCGTCATCGGCGTGATCCAGGTGGTGCTGGTCCTGCAGGGGCTGCGCACGGAATGGCAGTACTTGATCGCCGGCCTCATCGTGCTCGGGGTGATCGCGCTGCAGACGCCGGGCACCAGGGATTGAGTGCGATGAAACGCCTGCGAGACGATCCGCACATGCGCCCGTTGTTTATCCTCGCGGCCTGCGTGGTCGGCCTCGCGCTCGTCGACGCCCGCGATTTTCTGACGGTTGCCACCGCGGCATCGAGCCTGGAGACATTTGCCACCATCGGCCTCGTGGCGCTCGGGCTTGGGCTGACCATGATGATCCGGGAGTTCGATCTCTCCGTCGTCGGAATGTACAGCATGGCCGGTTGCATCGCGGTGGTCATGGGCGGGACGTATGCCTGGTTGGGGCTGGCATGTGCGCTGGCCGCGGGATTGGCGGCCGGGCTGGCGCAGGGCTGGCTGATCGTGCGGCTGCGCCTCGGCTCGGTGGGGGTGACACTGGGCGGTCTTCTGGTCTTTGCTGGCATTGCCTACGTCGTCACCGAGAATCGCGCCTTGCCCTACGAGAACATGGAGGTCGCGCTTGGTCTGAGCGCGCCCGTCGGTGGCATTTTCTCCGTCCGCAGCATTGTCGCCATCGCCATTTTCGCCGCCGCCGCGCTCGTCATCGGCCTCACCCGGTACGGCCGCGACATCATCGCGATCGGCAGCGACCGCCGGGCGGCGATGACCGCCGGCGTCAATGTCGACGCGCTGGTGATTGGCATTTTCGGCTTTTCCGGCTTCTGTGCCGCGCTCTCCGGCGCGCTCTTGAGCTACAGTTTGGCCTCCGCCTCGCCCGCCGGCCTTTCCGATGTCATCGTTCCAGCCGCCGCGGCCGCGATTCTCGGCGGCGTGTCGCTCGCGGGCGGCACTGGACGGCCGCTGGGGATCGCCATGGGCGTGCTCAGTCTCGCGGTGTTGCGCGCCGGTTTCAACGCGGTCGGCGCGCCGCCTTACGTCAACGAGGTCGCGATGGGCACCATTCTGCTGCTGGTGGCGGTGCTCGACAGCACGTATCTCGCACGGCGTGTGCAAGGGCTCGTGCGGCGCGTGCATTGACGGGCGCGTCGAATGCGCCACAATGCGGATCGGCCAACGGGACAATTCGATGTTGGAGCGGACTTCGTTCGCGCAGAGCCAGACCAGCGATTGCATCGCGCGGGCCCGCGCGCTCGGGCCCTTGATCACGGCGCACGCCGCCCGCATCGAGCAGGAAAGGGAGATCGTTCCCGAAGTGCTCGCCGGGCTGCACGACGCGCAACTCTTCCGCATGCTCATTCCGAAAAGCTGCGACGGCTGGGAAGTCGAGCCGGCCATTTTCATGCAGGCGATCGAGGAACTCGCCAAGGCCGATGGCAGCACGGCCTGGTGCGTTGCCCAGGCTTCCGGTTGCTCCATGACTGCGGCTTATGTCGAGCCCAAGGTAGCGCATCATATCTTTGGCGACGCGCGGGCGGTGATGGCCTGGGGCCCGGTCGGGCCGAACGCCAAGGCGGTCGCGGTCGAGGGAGGCTATCGGGCGTCGGGGACCTGGAGCTTCGCCAGCGGCATCAAGCACGCGGGCTGGCTGGGCTGTCACTGCCCGGTCGTCGAGCCGGACGGCACGCCGCGCCTTGGCGCCGACGGCAAGCCGGCCGAACGCACCGTGCTGATCCCGAAGACGAGCGCCAGGATCAAGGACATCTGGCGCGTGGTCGGGCTTAAAGGCACCGGTAGCGACAATTACACGATCGAGGACCTCTTCGTTCCGGACGCGTACAGCTTCACGCGCGAATCCGCGGCCGATCGCCGCGAGGCGGGGCCGCTCTATCGCTTCACCACCTTCCATCTCTATGGCATCGGCTTTGCCGCCATCGGGCTCGGCCTTGCGCGCGCCGCGCTCGAGGCCTTTGTCGAATTGGCCGCAACCAAGGTTCCCAAGACGAAGACCTTCGTGCTGCGCGACAATGCGGTGATCCAGTCGCAGGTCGCGCTGGCGGAAGCGAAGCTTGCCTCCTCGCGCAGCTTCCTGCTGCAGACCCTGCACGAGACCTGGATCGCCGCCGTGCGCGGCGAGGCGCTTTCGCTCCCGCAACGCGCCGCACTCAAGCTCGCCGGTACCTACGCCGTGCATCAGGCGAAAGACGTCATCGACACCGTCTATCACGCCGCCGGCGCCACCGCGATCTTCGAGAGCAATCCGTTCGAGCGGCGCTTTCGCGACGTGCACACGGTCATCCAGCAAGTGCAGGCGCAGTTCGCGAATTTCGAGATGGTGGGGCAGGTGTTGCTCGGCCTGCCGAGCCCCTCGAAACTGATCTGAGATACGGCGCGCGTTTCCGATGGACACCCGCGCAAGCGGCAGATTTCAATAACCCGGATCAGGTACGGAGGATTGTGCCTGCCGGATCGCGCGCGGGATATTCGATGCCCCGCTTTCGCGGGGCATGACAACTCGGTGACTGGCCAGAGAGATGGCGGTCAAAAATTCGCGGCGAGCTTCGGCTTCGGCGCAGGCGCGGCCGATCCCTTCGGCAGGTCGAACATGCCTCCGGGAAGGCTGTCAAAGAAAGCGAGCACCTCCGACGTCTTCACCACGTCGGCGTATTTCGCGTTCATGTCGCAAAGATTGATGGCATGGCTTGCCTGCGAGCGGTCGAAGCAGCCTTCTTCCGCCAAGGCAATGCGGTAG
>DASSJW010000025.1:0-3043 GCA_035690995.1 Xanthobacteraceae bacterium | reverse complement strand
CCTGCTTGAGCCGCATCGCACCGTCGAGCGCATTGACGCCGTGGTGCTGTCCGGCGGCTCGGCCTTCGGCCTTGACGCCGGTGCGGGTGTGCAAGCCCTCCTGCGCGAGCGCGGCCGCGGCTTTGCAATCGGAGATATCCGAGTGCCGTTGGTTTGCGGGGCCGCGCTGTTCGACCTGCTCAATGGCGGCGACAAGAACTGGGGGCGCTTCGCGCCCTACCGGGATCTCGGCTACGCCGCCGCCTCGGGCGCCAGCGAGGTCTTTGCCCTGGGTACCGCTGGAGCGGGCTTCGGCGCCACCACCGTCAATCTCAAGGGCGGACTTGGCTCGGCCTCCGCGCTGACCCGCGACGGCCACACGGTCGGCGCGCTCGCCGCCGTAAATGCCTGCGGCAGCGCAAATATCGGCCGCGGGCCGCATTTCTGGGCCGCCCCATTCGAGGTCGACCGAGAGTTCGGCGGGTTGGGTTTTCCCGCGGCCCTGCCCGCGGCCGCGCTCATCCCGGCTGCGAAGGGGCGCCCAGGCGAGAACACGACCATTGCCGTCGTTGCCACGGACGCGGCGCTCACCAAGGCCCAGACCAAGGAGCTTGCGGTCATGGCCCAGGACGGGCTCGCGCGTGCGCTTTACCCGGCCCACACGACCCTCGATGGCGACACGGTGTTCGCCGTTGCAACCGGGCGGCGGCCGCTGGCCGACGCGGTCAACGAGCTCGCGGAGCTCGGCGCGGTCGCGGCCAATACGCTGGCGCGCGCGGTCGCCCGTGGTGTATTCGAGGCCAAGGCCCTGCCCGGCGGCCCACCCAGCTGGCAGGATTGCCACAGCAAGTGACTTTTGCAGGAATAATCGGCCGTTCGGTTGACTCCGCCTCGAATTGGCCACTTAAGGTGGGATTAAGGATATAGGTGGAAACTCAGGCTCTCGTCGTCCGAGACGCTTGCAAAATCCCAGGCTTGGAGGTCGGACATGCGTCTGGCAGCAATAGCGTCCGCGCTCGCGATCATCTTGTGCGCGGCTGTGTTTGGCGCGATTTTCCTACAAAGGACCTCGGTGTCCGGCCCGACGGCGCCCGCGTTGGCAGCACCCGGGGAAGGACAGGCTCCGGCGATCGGGGCGAGCGCCCGCGCCGACGCCATGAAGGCTGCCGTCGTCGAGCAGACCGAAGCGCCGACGGTGGTGGCGCAGGCGGGGCCGGCGCCGGCCCCAACCACCTGCAGCAACCCCAATGCCCTGGGGATCGCCCGCACCGTCGAGATCGACACCACCGGCGGCCCCGGCTTCGGCTTCGAGCACTTCAAGAGCCATGATTTCCTGCGCGAAGGCGAGATCGTACTGACCTTCGACGACGGCCCCTGGCCGAAGAATACGCCCGCAGTTCTCGCCGCCCTCGCCGCCCACTGTACCAAGGCGATCTTCTTCCCGATCGGGCTTCATGCCACCTACGAGCCTGCCATCCTCAAGCAGGTTGCGGCGGCCGGCCACGCCGTTGGTTCGCACACCTGGTGCCACCAGGATTTGTCGAAGACCAAGGGCAAGTGCCTCATCAACGGGAAGACCCAAGCCTACGAATACGATCCCAAGGACGAGATCGAGATGGGCGTCAGCGCGGTGCGCTGGGCCGTTGGCGGGCCGACCGCACCGTTCTTCCGTTTCCCGGCCCTGCGGCAGCCGCAGGAGCTGATCGACTATCTCGGCAAGCGCAACATCGCCATCTTCTCGACCGACCTCGACTCCTTCGACTTCAAGATGCGCAAACCCGAGCAGGTCCGGCAGTCGGTTATGGCCAAGTTGAAGAAGCACGGCAAAGGCATTGTTCTTCTTCACGATTTCCAGCATGCCACCGGCGAGGGTGCCATGGATCTGCTGAACGACCTCAAGGCCGCCGGCTACAAGGTCGTGTTCATGAAGCCCAAGTTCCCGGTGACCACGATCGCATCCTACGACGAGGCGATCATGAAGCAGGTGAAGGGCCCCGTGAGCGACGGCCGTCCGACCTCGAGCGTGGTTCGCACGATCAGCGAATAGCGCCCGGCTCAGCTCACGAATCGCTCCGCCCGGTACGGCGCGGGGTCGCAGAACGGCGTCGCGCCCGTCATCATTTCGGCAATCAGCCGTCCGGTCGCGGGGCCGAGCGTCAACCCCCAGTGGGCGTGCCCATAGGCGAGCCATAGGCCGCCTTGGCCCGGCGCTGGGCCGATGACCGGCCGTGAATCCGGAAAGCAGGGACGGCTGCCCATCCAGGTCGCCGCCTCGGCCTGCTCGCCCAGCGGAAAGAGCTGTCTGGCGGCCGGAAGCACGCGGTCGAACTGCACCGGCGTCGGGGGGGCATCGCGCGGGGCGAATTCGGCCCCGGTCGTGAGCCGGATACCCTGCTCCATCGGCGCCAGGCAGTAGCCGACGTCGGTATCGACCACCGGACGTGTGAGCGCGGCGTTGCCGGCACCTCGATAGTGCCGGTGATAGCCGCGCTTGAGGCCGAGCGGCAGCTTCAGGCCGAGCGGGCCAAGCACATCGGGCGCAAATGGGCCGAGCGCCGCCACCGCCTGCGCAGCGTCGAGCGGTCCCTCATTGGTCTCCACCCGCCAGCGCCCATCGGCGCGGTGAAGCGAGCGCGCATCGCCGCGCATCACCACGCCGCCGAGCGCGGCGAAACGCGCCGCGTAGGCCTGGGTAACCGCGAGCGGGTTGGTGATGCTGGCGACGCCCTGCCAATGAACCGCGTGCCGAAATGCCGACGCGAGGCTCGGCTCAAGCTCGCGCGCGCTCTCCGTATCGAGCGGGCGGTGGGGAATGCCGAACTCCTGCGCCAGCGCGAGTTCACCCTTGAGCGCGCCAAACGTGCGATCGCTGCGGTAGAGCTTGAGCCAGCCTTCCTTGCGCAGATACCGGAGCGCGCCCGCTTCCGCCAGCAGCGCTTCGTGCTCCGACACCGCGCGCGCAAACAGCGGACGCATCGCCCTGGCCGTCGCCATCAGGCGCGCGGGCGACGACGCAGCGCGAAATTTGAGCAGCCATGGTGCGATCTGCGGCAGGAAGGTCAGG
>DASSJW010000024.1:0-2137 GCA_035690995.1 Xanthobacteraceae bacterium | reverse complement strand
ATTCGGTTACCGGCGTTATCCCCGCCGCCGGCATGAAGTCTGCCGCCGATATGCTGCTCGCCTTCGATGATGAGCTCAAAGGAGCCAATATCGACCTCGCGAAGACCTTTGACGACCGCTTCGTCAAAAGGGCCGCGGCCGGGCAATAACCGCCCCGTTGCAGGCGGATGGCCGGAGCGACGGTCTGGCGATGGCCAGGTCGGCCCTTGCCATGACGAGTTTATTACAGAAAGATGACAACCTCCGCGCCGGGGGATGTCGCCAGGGCGCGGCCCTAGCAATCCATCATGCCGCCGGCCGTCATCCATCGCAAAGAGCGTCCCGCCACTGCCGATCGCCGGCGGCTCCCCGCCGTCGCGCTCCTGGTCGCTCTTCAGCTTGCCGCCGCGGGCCTGTTGATATGGTCCGAGGCCGACCTGGCGGCGCGGGTGGCATTCGCTCTCACCTGGGGTCTGCTCAATTTTTTCTGGCTGGTTCTATTGCGGCGGCCGCTCACGGCGGCGGTGCTGTCCCTTGGGCTGATCGTCATTCTCATCCTGTTGTCGCAGTTCAAGCACGCCGTCCTGATGATGACGGCGACGTTCGTCGATGTGATGATCATCGACCTCGCCACCGTTTCCTTTCTCCTGGCGATCATTCCCGGCCTCGCCTGGAAGGTGGGCCTCGCCCTGATGCTGGCGATCCCCGCGCTGCTCGCGGCGTGGCGGGCTGATCCGTTTCGGGTTCCCCGCGGCAGGGCGCTGCTCGGATGCATGGGCTGCCTGGGCACCTTGACCGTCTTGTCCTTCGCCTTTCCGCTGGACCGGGAGGACGAATTCTATCCCCACCAATACGTCTCCAAATTCGTGCGGTCGGCTTCGGTTGCCACCGTCGATCTGATCGCCCATGGCGTGCTCGAGGCCGACGCTGCCGGTGCGGGTCGGCTGTTTCTGGGCCGGGGCGGCGCGTGTGATGCGGGCCGGAAGCGGCCGCATATCGTCATGGTGTTCGACGAATCGAGCTTCGACGTCACCATGCTCCCGAATGTTGAGGTTCCGGCCGATTATCGCGCTCGATTCCGCTCGTCCGATGCCAAGGCGCGGTCGTTCGTGGTCGAGGGCGCCGGCGGTCCGAGCTGGTACACCGAGTACAACGTCCTCACCGGCCTCTCCGTCCGCTCCTACGGCCGCTTTGCCGAGTCCGTTACCCGGCTGGCCACCGGACGGGTCAAGCGCGGATTGCCCCATGCGTTGCGCGAGTGCGGCTACAAGACCTACAGCCTGTACTCCTGGTTCGGCGGCTTCGCCGGCGCCCGCGGCTTCCAGACCACGACGGGGATCGAGCATTTCCTCGACGCCAAGCAACTGGGCAGCGGGGCGGCGGACACCGATCGCTTCTACTATGACCACGCCGCCCGCATCATCGCCGAGCAGCGCGACAACGGCCCGGTTTTTGTGTTCGTCTATCTCGCCGTCAACCATTTTCCCTGGAATTACCGGTATCGTCCCGATTTGTTGCCCGGCTGGGTGAATCCCGGAAACCCGTTCGAGATCGACGAGTATCTGCGCCGCCAGGAGTTGAGCGCGCACGACTACGGGCAATTCAAGCAACGCCTCGGCCGCGAGCTTCCCGACGATCAGGTCCTGCTCGTGCGCTTCGGCGATCACCAGCCGCTGTTCGCCAAACGGTTCCTGGACCCGACGCTGGATCAGGCTGCGGTGGCCGAGCGCATTCTTGCGCGTGACCCGCGCTACTTCACCACGTATTACGCCATCGAAGGGGTGAACTTCCGGCCGCTCGACCTGTCATCCGCGCTCGACACGCTCGATGCGCCCTACCTTCCGCTGGTGGTGATGGAGGGGGCAGGGGTGCCGCTCGATGCGACCTTCGTGGAGCAAAAACGGATCCTCAACCGCTGCCATGGCCTGTTCTATCTCTGCGCCGGCGGGGCGGAAGCGCGGCGCTTCAATCGGCTCCTGATCGATGCCGGCTTGATCCAGGGGCTTTGAAAGTATCGGTGCCCCGGCCGCGATGAACGCGCGTTAATCGGCGGCTCCAGTATCGACAAAATAGTGACAGTCATTCAACGATCGCACTAATTGACCTTGATATGACAGGATTAATGCACTTTTATGACAGCGTCCGTGCGCCGGGCGCT